>CAZDEI010000198.1:0-2580 GCA_964504325.1 uncultured Eubacteriales bacterium
GTGTCTTGTTACGGTCGCGCGCAGAGATGCAAAGCTGATAATCGCGGTCACCCTGAACGATCCGGATGATTGGAGCGATCACAAAAAGCTTCTTGATTACGGCTTTGAGCGTACCGCCTGCTGTGATATAACCTTCAGACCGGAGAATTCCGCTCTTGAGGTGGTGGGCGGCGAGCTGCGGCTTGTCAAGCTTGCGGTTCCAACAAGGCTTGCGGGCATCAATGCTCAAGGTAAAAAATACATAACCTCTGCCGTCGAGCTGCTGCCCTTTGCATATGCTCCCGTCAAGGCGGGGGAAATTGTCGGCAGCGTAAAATATTATTATAAGGGAATTCTTATAGCCGATGACAGCATTTATATCGGCGGAGACATAGCGGCTGCCGAAAAGCAATATTCGGCGTATGAAAGCTTTGTACGCAATCTGCGGCTGCTGCTTTACCTTTACAAATAGCCTCGAAAATAAAAATACACAGCTTCAAAGGAATTAAAATGAAAAACGAAAAAATCAGACTGCAAAAATTTCTTTCTCAGTGTGCCGTCGCCTCGCGCCGCGGTGCCGAGGAAATGATAGCTGCCGGCAAGGTGAAGGTCAACGGCAGGCCTGCACAGCTCGGCGATAAGGTTGATCCCTTTCACGATAAGGTGACGGTGGGTGGCAAGCGACTTGTGAATACTGAGAAAAAGATGTATATAATGCTGCATAAGCCGCGCGGCTTTGTCACCACCATGAGTGATGAGCAGGATCGCAAATGTGTAGCGGATCTTGTTGCCGATGCGGGAGTGAGACTTCATCCGGTAGGTCGTCTTGACCGCAACTCCGAGGGACTTCTTTTCATGACAAATGACGGTGAGTTCACAAATATACTTACTCATCCGTCACGCCATGTTGCCAAGGTATACAGGGTCACCGTGCGTGAGGGGGTCACAGAGGAAAAGCTCGAAAAAATGCGCGAGGGCATGATGCTTGACGGTGTTAAGACCCTTCCCTGCGATGCCGATGTCCTTCAAAAGGAGGAGAACCGCACGGTTCTTCGAATAGTCCTTTACGAGGGTCGCAACCGCGAGATAAGAAAAATGTGTGAGCAGCTCGGTCTTACCGTTATCAGACTTAAGAGAACCGAGATAGCGGGCATTAAGCTCGGAATGCTGCCTCAGGGGCGTTGGCGCGAGCTGACCGAAAAAGAGGTTCGCAAGCTGATGAGCGTAAGCGTAGCAAAGGGAGATAGTGAGAAATGATTCAGGTGCTGCCCGTTAAGGATAACGAACGGCTGAGGTCGCTCTATGAAAGCGCCGCGGCCGAATTCAGTGAAAAAAGTGCCGCGGTGGAGGCAAGCTGTAACGGAGAGGCACTCGGCTTTTGCCTGTACGAGCTCGACGGCAGGTGTATGACCGTCACACGGCTTGTGCCTACAGAGGATATAATGCTTGCCGACGGAATACTGCGCTCGGCCCTTCATGCGGGAGCGGTGGCAGGTGCGATTGAGGCCTTTTATGCACCCTCGGCACCTGAAGCGCTGTTCAGGCGCCTCGGCTTTGCCGAGGAGGGAAGCAACGCGCTCAGGCTTGATAAGCTGTTTGAAAGCTGCTGCGGCTGCAAATAAACAAAAAACGCCCGAGAGCCTTTCTTAAGGAAGGCTCTCGGGCGAAGCTTTTGCTCAGTTTTCGCTGAATATTACCGTTACATGAGGGTGAAGCTGCAGGATCGAAGCGGGAATTTCCGGTGTTATGGGGCCGTTCATGGCCTTTTCGAGAATTTCCTTTTTCTTGTAGCCGTTTGCTATAAGCAAAACACTTCTTGCCTGCATTATTGTCATCATTCCCACGGTTATTGCGGTAGTGGGAACCTGCTCTGGACTGTCGAAAAAGCGCGCATTGGAGTCGATGGTCGACTGAGCAAGGCTTACGGTATGGGTCAGCTTGGAAAAAACACTGTCGGGCTCGTTAAAGCCGATGTGTCCGTCGGTGCCTATTCCAAGGAGCTGCAGGTCGACTCCGCCGAGCTCAAGCACAAGGCGGTCGTAGCGACGGCATTCCTCCTCAAGCTCCTTTGCGGTTCCGCAGGGAATATTGGTATTCTCGGGTTTGATATTAATGCTGTCAAAGAGCTTGGACTTCATAAAATAGGCATAGCTCTGAGGGTCGGCTGCGCTTAGGCCGACATATTCGTCGAGGTTTACGCTGCGCACCTTATCAAAATCAAGCTCGCCGTTTTCGTACCTTTTTATGAGCTCACGGTAGGTGCCGACGGGCGAGGAGCCTGTGGCAAGACCGAGCACCGAATCGGGCTTTGCTTTTATTTGTGCGGCGATGACTTCCGCTGCCTCGCGGCTGAGCTCGCCGTATGTATCGACCTTAATAAATTTCATTGCAGTTACCGTTCCGTTTCACATATTCAAGACCGGGCAGGGTGCCCTACATGAGCCCTGCGGTCTTCCCCAAAAAAAGCATATCATCGACGCTTGGTTTTGTAAACCGATTTGCTCAAAAGTGAAAAATATATCCCCGAAACTGCAAGTCAGGGTGGTTCGGACGCTCTCTATTTTTACTATGCATTTTTTGTCGAAAAGTAAACATAATAAT
>CAZDEI010000199.1:0-2564 GCA_964504325.1 uncultured Eubacteriales bacterium
AATTCTTGAAAAATACAACTGATGCGGCTCGTGGATAATTAAACCGCATCGCCTTATCTGGGGACTTTCAGTATGAAGATTGTGACCATTGCAGAGCTGCTTGAGGCCGATGTCGTCTGCAACGGCGATATGCTCGGCAAGCATGTTTATTCCGCCTGCGGAAGCGATATGATGAGCGATGTGCTCGCCTATGTCAAGGATCAGGCCGTGCTTTTGACGGGGCTTTTGAACCCTCAGGTTATCAGGACCGCCGAAATGATGGACATGGTGTGTATCGTTTTCGTGCGCTCAAAGAGACCCACCGAGGAAATGATAAGGCTTGCCGAAGAAAGCGGAATCGTTTTGCTCGCAACCGAAAAAAGAATGTATGAGGCCTGCGGAATTCTTTACAGCAACGGCCTTGTCGGAAACAAGGTGAAGCATGTCTGAATCCGTCACCTTCAGATTTGAGGTCGACGGCTCTGACTTTACTTCGGCAGGTCAGGCATCGGTGCTTGTTAAAAAGAATCTCCGTCAGATAGGTCTTTCCCCCGAGATAATCAGGCGTGTTTCAATCGCCATGTACGAGGGCGAAATAAATATGGTCATTCATGCGGGCGGAGGAGTGGCTGAGGTCACGGTTGACGAAAGCACCGTAACAATTCACCTTTTCGATAACGGTCCCGGAATAAAGGATATAGGCAAGGCAATGCAGGAGGGCTATTCGACCGCCTCTGAAAAGGTCAGGTCGCTCGGCTTCGGCGCCGGAATGGGTCTTCCCAACATGAAACGGTATACCGATACAATGGTGATAAGCTCAGAGGTGGGTGTCGGCACCGATATAGTGATGACGGTCGCAATAAAATAGCCGACCGTACGCTTCCCTCGGAGGGTGTGTTTTATGAATACCTATAAGCACTCCGTATACCATGATATAAGCAAATGCACGGGCTGCACCACCTGTCTCCGTCATTGCCCCACGGAGGCAATAAGGATAAGGGACGGACGGGCGGTCATAAATGAGGATCGCTGTATTGATTGCGGCGAATGTATAAGGGTGTGCGGCTCCAAGGCCGCGAAAACGGTGCGTGCCGATCCCGACAGGCTCGGCGATTTCAAGTGGAAAATCGCACTTCCCGCACCCTCACTCTACGGTCAATTCGATAATCTCGACGATGTTGATTATGTGCTCGACGGACTGCTGAGGGTCGGCTTCAACGATGTCTTTGAGGTGTCGGCGGCAGCCGAGCTCGTTTCGGCCTACACGAGGATATATCTGCATGACGAAGGGGTGAAAAAGCCCGTAATAAGCTCTGCCTGTCCCGTGATAGTCAGACTTATAGGACTCAGATTTCCTTCGCTCAACGAGCATATAATGCGTATTTTGCCTCCTATGGAGATAGCCGCGGCAGCGGCGCGAAAAAGGGCACTTGCGGAGCATCCCGAGCTTTCCGAGGGGGATATCGGCGTATTTTTCATTTCACCCTGTCCCGCAAAGGTCAGCTATGTGAATAACGGATTTGCCGGCTATAAAAGCTCGGTTGACTGTGTCATTCCGATAAGCGATATATATTTTAGACTCATATCGGAAATGCGCCGTGAAATATCGGGAGAAACGATGTCCTCCTCGGGCATGATAGGCATCGGCTGGGCAACCACGGGCGGTGAATCCACCGCAGTGTTCAACGATAATTATCTTGCGGCGGACGGCATCGATAACTGCATTCGCGTGCTTGACCAAATAGAAAACGGAAGCATGCCGAGCCTTGAGTTCATCGAGCTTAATGCCTGCTCGGGCGGCTGTGTGGGCGGTGTCTGTACCATACAGAATCCCTTCATTGCCAAGGCAAGGCTTCAAAGCCTGAGAAGATATCTGCCCGTCTCCTGCAATTTTTTGAGGGAGGATGAGCATACGGTACCCGAGTCCTATCTCTTTGAGGAGCTGCCTTCCTATCGACCGATTTCGGTCTTCAGTGACAATTTTGTCGAATCAATGCGAATGATGTCGGAGATTCAGCGTATAAGAGCCACCCTGCCGGGAATCGACTGCGGCTCCTGCGGCGCTCCGACCTGTCGTGCCTTTGCCGAGGATACGGTGAGGGGAACGGCGGTCGGTGAATGTCCGATAATGAAATACAGAAGCATGAATGAAAATATATCTCGGGAGGGTGATACGGATGACGGTCGCTGAGCTTGCCTCTCACTGCGGCTTTGCCTCTGCCGTTACGCCCTGTCCCGACCGCGTGGTAAGCGGAGGCTATTGCGGCGATCTCCTGAGCTGGGTAATGGGAAGAGCGTCGGCCGATTCCGCCTGGATCACGATAATGTCAAATGTAAATGTTGCCGCGGTTGCCGCTCTTGCGGATGTCGCCTGTGTAATTCTCGCCGAGGGCGAAGAGCCCGATGCGTCGCTTCTCGAGGCGGCCGAGGGGCAGGGAATAAACCTCCTGCTCACTGAGCTGAATTGCTTCGAAGCGGCCGTGGCGGTCGGCAAATGCATTTGATATGAAAAAGCTTTACTACGACCTGCATATCCACTCCTGTCTTTCTCCCTGCGGAGACAACGAGGCGACACCCGACAGCAT
>CAZDEI010000200.1:0-2560 GCA_964504325.1 uncultured Eubacteriales bacterium
GCCGGAGCCGATAGAGCCGTCGGTTATGAATTCCGAATTTTTACAGCTTGGGCATACATAATGGGGTGCCAGGGGATTAACCTCGGATATTCCCGCCATGGTGGCGGCAAAGGAGGAGCCGACAGAGCCTCGCGAGCCGACGAGATAGCCGTGCTCAACCGAGTCGGCAACAAGCTTTTGTGCGGTGACATACATAACCGAATAGCCGTTACCGATTATTGAAGCAAGCTCCCTTTCAAGCCTTTTTTCGACAATTTCCGGCAAGGGATCGCCGTATATTTCATGTGCTCTGTTTGTTGCAACAGTTCTCAGAAGCTCCTCCGAGCCCTCAATGCTCGGCGGATAGCTGCCCTTCGGAATCGGCCTGATATTCTCTGTCATTCGGCTGACGGCAGCTGGATTATCGATAACGACCTCCCTTGCACGCTCACCGAGATAGGCGAAGTCCTCAAGCATTTCGTCGGTGGTTTTGAAATACAGCGGAGGCTGAAGCTCGGCATCCGAGTAATCCTGACCGGCCATGAGAATTTTTCTGATTTCGGCATCCTCACTGTTAAGGAAGTGCACATCTCCCGTGGCAACCGTCAGCTTGCCGAGGCTGTCACCGAGCTCTATAATGGTACGGTTAATCTCATGAAGCTCCTCATTGCTCATGACGGTTCCCTCACGGAGCATAAATGCATTGTTTCCGTCCGGCTGGATTTCGAGATAATCGTAATACTCGGCTATTTTCCTGACGCTTTCGTCGGGAAGTCCCTGAAGGATTGCCTGATAAAGCTCACCCTGCTCACAGGCGCTTCCTATAATCAGCCCCTCTCTGTATTCGTCGAGAAGAGTTCTCGGGATAAGCGGCTTTCTGTGGAAGAAATCGATATGTGAGCGAGAAATAAGCTTATACAGATTCTTAAGTCCCGTCATATTTCTGACGAGAATTATCTGATGATTGTACTTAAGCTTTTTGACATTACCGTTCGGGAGCAGTGTGTTAAGCTCGGAAATACTTGTACAGCCCTTTTCGGCCGACATATTCAAAAGATTATTGAATATTTCGACAAGTATCTCGGCATCGTCAACCGCTCTGTGGTGGTTAAAGCTGCGGAGATTCAAGGCCTTTGCCACAACATCGAGTCTGTAATTTTTCGCCTCGGGCAAAAGCTTCCAGGCAAGCGTCACGGTATCGATAAAGGTGCAGCTGAAGGGAATTGAAAAGCGCTCCGCAGTGCGATGAATGAAGGAGGTGTCGAATTTTGCGTTATGTGCAACGAGGACGGCATCTCCGCAAAACTCAAGGAACTTGGTTAAGGCGGTTTTCTCATCGTCGGCACCGTCGATATCAGCCTGAGTTATACCGGTAAGCTCGGTGATTTTCTCGGGAATCGGCACCCCGGGATTGACATATTGAGAAAAATTGGCAACCGTGGAGCCGTCCCTGATTTTGACCGCACCGATCTCTATTATCCTGCAAAATCTGCCCGAAAGGCCTGTGGTTTCAATATCAAAAACGACGAATTCACCGTTGAGCGGTATATCCCTTTCGCCGTGCACGACCCTTACGGTATCATCGATAAAATAGGCCTCCACACCGTATATCACCTTGAATTCGGTGTCGGGATCGGAGCTTTTAATTCTTTCGTAGGCATTCATTGCCTCGGGATAGGCCTGCACCACACCGTGGTCGGTTATGGCAATGGCCGGATGACCCCACCTGTAGGCAGTGCTGACAAGCTCACCTGCGGGAACAACCGCATCCATCTGAGACATGCTCGTATGGGCATGCAGCTCAATCCTCTTTTCGCTTGCTTCGTCGTTCCGTTGAGTTTTTTTGATTTTACTGATATGAGTGGGCTTAAAGAGATAGTCCTTATCCCAATCGTCATATCTGTAGGAGCCGCGCATCAATACGGTCATGCCGTTTTTCAGCTTGGAAAGTCCCTCGAATTTATCGAGCTCGACATATGTCTTTGCTGAAAGTGAGCCTGTACCGTCGGTAAACATGAAGGAGACCCTGTTTTTATCTCCCTTTTTTGTGGGAGCTACCTGAAGATTGAAAACATCTCCCGATACAACGGTATACTTGCCCGACTCGGGGTCTATTTCGGATATAGCGGTCACCTTGCCGGTTATCTTGTCTCCGTAGAGAATCTCGGGAGCATCGGTATTTATGCTTTCGGTAACGGCGTTTCGATCCTCCTTGAGCTGCTCTGCGCTCTTTTCGACGGAGGAAACGCTTGCGGCGGGAGCATGAGGCGCAGGTGCAGAGCCGCCTTCGCCCCAGCCGAGAGTCACAGTGTCTGCTATTTCCTGAGGATATTTGGGTAAAATCGTAAATGAGGCGAGCCCGAGACGCATCGCAAGTGTATTCCCCGCCCTGATAAGCATCCCTATATCCTCAAGTCGACTTTCAAAGGAGCATACGGCTGTTATGCACCTCTTTTCGCTGTCCACATCACAGCTTACAAGAGGTGCCTCAGATAACCTTTTATCCTGCTCGGAAAGCCATTCTCCGAAAATTTTTCCGAAAGAGACCTGCGACATTTATGTATATCTCCACATCTATAAC
>CAZDEI010000201.1:0-2550 GCA_964504325.1 uncultured Eubacteriales bacterium
CCGTTCCCGACGGTGATACGGGAACAAATATGTCGATGACGATAAATAATGCCGTTAAGGAGCTTAAGCTCTGCAATGACAAAACCGTCAGTGAGATTGCGGATATCACCGCTTCATCTCTTTTGAGGGGTGCGCGCGGTAACTCCGGAGTTATCCTATCCCTGCTTTTCAGGGGCTTTGCAAAGGGACTTAAGGGGAAAGCCGAGCTTGATGCCGAGGCTCTTTCCAAGGCTCTTGAGCTTGGTGTCGCGGCCGCCTATAAGGCTGTTATGAAGCCTACCGAGGGTACGATTCTTACGGTTGCAAGGCTTGCCTCCGAGGCTGTAAAGGCCTCCTACGAGTCGGGTGCGGATCTTCTTACCGCCTTCGGTGTTCTTATTTCAGCAGGTAACGAGGCCCTTGCACAGACCCCAGAAATGCTCCCCGTTCTTAAAAAGGCCGGTGTTGTCGATGCGGGCGGTAAGGGCTTTATGACAATAATGGAGGGCATGTATTCCGTGGTTAAGGACGGTAATATGGTGCTTCCGGCAGACGCCGAGTCCTCCTCCGAGGGAACGACCGAGGCAAAGGGCAGCAGCTATGATGCCGAGATAACCTATACCTATTGCACGGAATATATTGTCAACAAGCAGAGCACTGATTCCGATCCGAGAGCGCTGAGAGCCTATCTCGAGACCATCGGCGATTCGGTTGTCGTGGTTGATGATAAGGATATCATAAAGGTGCATGTTCACACCGACCACCCCGGAAAGGCACTTGAAAAGGGTCTTACCTTCGGTGCGCTTACAAATATGAAAATCGAAAACATGCGTGATCAGCACGAGAGCGTAAAGCACTCCTCCGCCGAAGCCGGCGAGGCCGTTGAGGAGACCGATAATGCTCCCGTTGCAATCGAGAAGAGGTACGGCTTTGTTGCCGTTGCCGCAGGTGAAGGACTTGAGAATCTCTTCTGTGAGCTCGGTGCAGACATTGTTGTCAGCGGCGGACAGACCATGAACCCGAGCACCGACGATATTCTTAAGGCTGTCGAAAGGACTCCTGCCGAGTATGTGTTTGTGCTTCCAAATAACAAGAATATAATTATGGCTGCCGAGCAGGCCGTTGCCCTCAGCACTCGTAAGGTCATTGTTATTCCCTCAAGAACTATTCCTCAGGGAATTTCGGCTATGCTTTCCTTTGATGCCGATACGGATCAGGATACAAATGCGACCGAAATGGTTGCCGCCTGCGGTCGTGTATCAAGCGGCTCGGTTACCTTTGCGGCCCGTGATTCCTCCTTTGACGGTCATAATATTAAGGAGGGAGAGCTTCTTGCCCTTAATAACGGCAAGATCAGCTTTGTCGAGAAGCCCGATGCTCTGTCGAAGTGTGTCGTAAAGCTTACCAAGCAGCTTTGCACCAAGAGCACCTCCTTTGTAACACTGATATACGGCTGTGATATTGACGAGGAAGCGGCAGAGGCCGTTGCCGCTGAGCTCATTGCCAAGCTTTCACCCGATATTGAGGTGAATTTAATCAAGGGCGATCAGCCTGTTTACTACTTCCTTATTTCGGTAGAATAAGCGATGTCTGACAGCAGTAAGGCTTTATTGCAAATTAAGGGTGTCGGAGAGAAGCGCGCCGAGCTGTTCAAAAAGCTCGGCGTCGTGGATCCTGATACCCTTTTTTCCTTTTATCCGCGCACCTATGAGGATTGGAGTAATCAGGTCACTGTCGCCAAGGCTCCGGTTAACGAGGTCTGTTGTATACGAGCACGCGTCATAACGCCCGTTAAGGAGCATTATATCCGAAGCAATATGATCCTTTACAAATTCATTGCCGAGGATGAGGACGGCGGACAGCTTTATGTGACGGTATTCAACAACAGATTTATAAAGCAAACCGTCAAGACCGATTGCGAATACTTATTTATGGGCAAGACCGAGGGCGGAATATTCGAAAAAAGCATGTCATCGCCGCAAATTTCCCGTGTCGGAAACGGTCGAATCAGGCCGATATACCGCTCGGTCAGCGGACTTCCCTCCTCAACCATAGAAAAAACAGTTGAGACAGCGCTCCGTGGTGCCGAATTTCCCGATTATCTTCCCGAGGGAATTAAATCAAAATACTCTCTCTGCGAGCTCGGCAGGGCGATAAACACAATACATTTTCCCAAAAAAATGAGCGACTGCCGCATGGCAAGGCGACGACTTGCCTTTGACGAGCTGTTTGTTTTCGAGGCGGCAATGCTCTATAAAAAATCACGCTTCAAGGCAACGGCGGGCGCGGTAATCGAAAATGACCGCACGGGTGAATTTATTTCCTCACTTCCCTATTCTCTTACAGGCGCTCAGGGGCGCGTTGTAAAGAAATGCATAGAGGATATGGCATCCGGTAAGGCCATGTCCCGACTTGTACAGGGAGATGTCGGCTGCGGTAAAACGGCTGTTGCTGCTGCCTTGATGTACAATATCGCCGTAAATCGAGGTCAGGCAGTGCTGCTCGCACCCACAGAGCTTCTCGCAGAGCAGCATTATAAAGGGCTTTCGGGGCTGTTTTCCTCCTTTGGAA
>CAZDEI010000202.1:0-2481 GCA_964504325.1 uncultured Eubacteriales bacterium
GGATCTTTGAGTCCATGGAGCTCATCAGGCAGGCCTCGGTCGAGGCGCCCGTGAAAATCGGAGAGGTAATTATTGAAAATGTCTGCGGAGCCGATATAATCGCGACCAAGGATATTGATTAATTTCCGAAAATACTCTATACTTAAAGTCGGCAGTGAGGTGCTTACTCACCTCGCTGCTCTATAAAGCTGAAAAACAGGAGCAAGCGGAATATGACCAATAATGAGAGACTCGGGCAAATCAAGCTTTTTCTTTTTGATATGGACGGAACGCTGTACCTCGGCGATCAATTGTACAGCTTTACAAGGGAGCTGCTCGGTGAAATCAGGGCCTCGGGCAGAAGATATCTCTATATAACAAATAATTCGTCGAAAAGTGTCGAGGCGTATGTCGAAAAGCTTGCAAGACTCGGAATAGAAGCCGATAAAAGCGATTTTCTCACCTCCTCACAGGCGACTGCCGAGTATCTCAAGGTTGAGCACCGCGGAAAAAGGCTTTATGTATGCGGCACGGCCTCGCTTAAAAGAGAGCTTGAGGAGAACGGCTTTGAAATCACCGAGGATACCGAAAGGGCCGAGTGTATCGTTATGGGCTTTGATACCGAGCTGACCTTTAAAAAGCTCGAGGATGTTTCCGAAATGCTTTGCACGCGCGAGCTGCCCTATATCGCAACAAACCCCGATTATGTCTGTCCCACCGAATTCGGCAGCGTCCCCGACTGCGGAAGCGTTTGCGATATGATATTCAACGCCACCGGTAAGCGCCCCTTTGTGATAGGAAAGCCCTCGCCGCTGATGATTCGTCTTGCAATGGAAAAGGAGGGCTGCAGTCCTGCCGAAACTGCCGTTGTCGGAGATCGCATATATACCGATATTAAAAGCGGATTGAATGCGGGCGCCCTGAGCGTGCTGGTAATGTCGGGTGAAACTACCGAGGCCGTTTTGGCCGAATCGCCCGACAAGCCCGACATGGTGCTCCGGAATGCCGGAGAAATAATCAACGCCCTTCGTGCTTAGCCGAAGCCGACAGCAAAAAAACACAGCCTCCGACGGAGGCTGTGTTTTTTTATCCTTCTGTATCAGTATATCTCGGTGAGTGAGTCTGCCGGATTTTTGTATCCAATATGCCTTTTTATTGCCGTAAAAATGCGTGAACGGTATTATGGATTTTCCGTGTTGCAAGCAAACTTCATCCGAAATTTGTCGCAAACGAATATAGTCACGGATGTGGTTTTCAAACTTTCTGCCCGTCTTAAAGGATATCGAATTTACAAAAGAAAGGACGGGCGTTGGGAAGCAAGGTATATTCGCTCTTATTCGCTCGACGGCAAGGCAAAATACGGATATTGCTATGGCAGAACATATCACGAAGCCAAAGACAAAGTAAATACTGCAAGGGCAGCACTTATCAATCACGAACCGTCAAAGGAAAATGTGCGGCGTAAACGATTTGCCGTTTTCTGCGATGAATGGTTAAGACTTAAACGGAGCAAGGTAAAAGACTCTAACTTGCCTTTCGCAATGTAATATACCCCTGTGTGATTGAAAATAGTATTGCATTGACTAATAGTTTGTCATTTGCTATAATAATTTTAACAAAGTTTGGGATTTGACCATGTTTAGAATTTGCAGTTCTACGCAAGGGTTGGAGCCGTGGCTTCGGTAGAGGCTGCGGTTTTATTTTTTGCCGGGAAGGGGAAAGTTATTCCTTTCCCTGAGCTGGAAAAGCAAGCCTCCCGGCAAGCACAGCTGTCAAGGTTCGTGTCTGACCTGACGGCGGCAAAAGGATTTTCGTTGCATTTTTTTGCCTGCGGTAATATAATTAAAAAAACTGCGGTCAAAGGGTGATATTATGAAGATCGGTCTGTTCAACGATTCCTTTCCGCCGCTTATAGACGGCGTGGCAAACACCGTAAAAAACTATGCGGATATTCTTTCGGCAGGCGGAGATACGCCCGTCGTGGCAACGCCGCGGTATCATCACCTTGAGGATACCGCATATCCTTACAGCGTGTACAGATATTCCTCACTTAAATTCAAGGGCAAGATGCCCTACAGGGTCGGAAACTGCTTTGAGCCCAAGGCCATTCACGACCTGTATTCCGAAAAATTCGATATTCTGCATGTTCACTGCCCCTTTGCCTCGGCACTGCTGGAAAAGCAGATCTCGCTGCGTGCCGGCTCCAAAAGGCCTCCCATGGTATTTACCTACCATACAAAATTCGACATTGAGATAAACAAGTATGTTAAATTCGAGCATCTTGAGAAGCTCTGCAACAAGTTTATAATGAACAATATAAAGGAATTCGACGAGGTTTGGGCTGTTACGGACGGTGCGGGAAAATGGCTTCAAAGCGTCGGCTACAGGGGCGATTATATTGTCATGCCGAACGGTACCGATTTCAAGCGCGGAGTGTCCTCTCCAGAGGAGTGAGATATGTTCTTCCGCAGCGGATCAACACCTCCGAGAAGAACGACATTT
>CAZDEI010000203.1:0-2481 GCA_964504325.1 uncultured Eubacteriales bacterium
CCGCATACATAAGCGAGGTCAGAGACCTGTTTGTATACGACAGAGGCATCGATGAGCTTTTTGTAAATACAAACGGTAAGCCAATGACCCGTCAGGGCTTTTGGAAGATAATCAAGGGCTATGCCGAAAAGGCGGGAATCAAAAAGGATATCACACCTCACACTCTCCGTCATTCCTTTGCCGAGCATCTGCTCGAAAACGGAGCTCCTCTCAGCGATATAAAGGAAATTCTCGGACATGCCGATATCTCCTCCACTCAGCTCTACGCACAGATGATCAAAAACAAATACGCTCAGTCATATAAGCGCTATCATCCCATGGCAAAATAAGCACTGCTGTCATTTTCTGTCGACGGCGGTGCTTATTTTATTAACAAAATGTAAAATCGGACGAATTGTTTGATTTTTTTGTTAAATGCTATTGACAATTGCTTCAAGCGATGCTAAATTATAGTATGTTAGCACTCGGGATAAAAGAGTGCTAACAGAAACAAGGAGCAGGGGGATTTGAAATTGGAGCTTTCACCGCGTAAAAAAGCAATTATCTGCTCGCTTGTGCGAATCTACATTGCAACCGGTGAGCCTGTGGGCTCTAAAGACGATGGCCTCCTTCGCGATATCGGGGTATCATCCGCGACACTCAGAAACGAAATGAGCGAGCTTTGCGAGATGGGATATCTTAATCAGCCGCATACCTCGGCAGGCAGGGTTCCGACAAACGCAGCCTACAGAGTTTATGTGGACAGCCTAAGTAATGAGCTGTTGATTACCGATTCCACAAAGCGCCTCATTAACTCGCTTTTGGATAAATCGCTTTCCGATCCCGAAAAGCTGCCGGAAACGGCAGGTGAGATACTTTCGGATCTGACCGGACTGCCGACAATTGTCTCATCGGTTACAAGCGACCGCTGCTATATCAGGCGTGTTGAAATGGCACCGATGTCACGGCACTCGCTGCTGATGTTTATAATCACCTCGGACGGCATTGCAAAGAGCCGTATGTGCCGTACAAGCACCGAGCTTACAACCGAAAAGCTTATGCGTGTCGATCATTTGATATCCTCGGAGGTTATCGGAAAAACGCTTAATCTTTTCAACAATGCCTTTCTGAAGCGGTTGATAAGCATGAGCGGGGATTACGGAATCGACTTTCTTCCCATTCTTTCGACACTGTTCGGTCTTATTAAGGAGATCACCGATACAAGGGTTCGCGTAGCAGGAAAAAATGCTCTTGTTTCCGGCTTTGCACATGTTCCCGAAACGAGGGCGGCAATTGATTTCCTTTCGGGCAACGCCTCGGTTCTCGAGCTGCTTGATTCGGTTGATAAGTCGCTTGCTGTTGTTTACGGCGACAGAACGGGCATAGGCGAGCTTGATCCGGTTAATCTTGTTGTTGCAAGGTATAAGACCTCGGATAACGGCTGCGGATATATCGGAGTTGTCGGTCCGAAGAGAATGGATTATGAAAGAGTTATGCCGAGCATAAACTATTTTGCAGCGCGCTTTGCAGATGTAATGATACAGGCAATTAAAGATATTAACGATTGGGAGGGCTGATCTTGGAGGAAACCAAAATCACCGAAAACGGTACCGAGTGCGATATTCCCGTTGAGGAGCATGAGCATTGCACCGAGGAAAGGAACGGTCCCTGTAAGGGCAAATCCCGTTCTAAGGATAAACAGCTTATTGAGGAGCTTCAAGGCGAGCTCGATAAGCAAAAGGAGCTTTTAATGCGCACCGCCGCGGAATTCGACAATTTCAAGCGGCGCACCGAGAAGGAAAGATCGGAGGTCTATGAAAGAGCCGCCGCTTCCGTTCTCAAAAATCTTCTGCAGGTTATCGATAATGCCGAGCGTGCAGCCGCTGCCGACAGGGAGAGCGAGGAATACGCCAAGGGTATTGAGATGATCGCAAAGCAGCTTTCCGATCTTTCAACCAAGCTCGGGCTTGTTGCGATAGGTGAGAAGGGCGAGAAATTTGACCCCAACTTCCACGATGCGATTATGCATATTGAGGATCCGGAGCTTCCCGAAAGCACCGTTTCGGCGGTAATGCAAAAGGGCTATAAATACGGTAACACCGTTATTCGACCTGCAATGGTTCAGGTTGCAAACTGACGGAGCACCGAGTTTATATATCATATAACAAATAATTCAATATAAACACGGAGGTATTTTATCATGGGAAAAATAATAGGAATAGATCTCGGAACAACTAATTCTTGCGTTGCTGTAATGGAAGGCGGCGAGGCTGTAGTTATCCCCAACGCCGAGGGCGCGAGAACGACTCCCTCAGTCGTTGGCTTCTCCAAGAGCGGTGAGAGACTTGTAGGTCAGGTTGCAAAGCGTCAGGCAATCACCAACCCCGACCGCACCGTTATCTCCATCAAGAGAGAAATGGGCACTGACTATCATGTCGATATTGACGGTAAGAAGTATACTCCTCAGGAAATATCCGCTATAATCCTTCAGAAGCTTAAGGC
>CAZDEI010000204.1:0-2455 GCA_964504325.1 uncultured Eubacteriales bacterium
TCGCCACGGATTTACACCCCAGCCGGTAGCCTTAACACAGCCCTCACCGAGAGATTTGCTTTCGTCGGGGATCACAAGTGCGGGATCCACCTTCATAAAGACCCCGAGACCCGCACAGGTCGGACAGGCTCCGAAGGGACTGTTGAAGGAAAACATACGCGGAGAAAGCTCGGGTACACTCACGCCGTGCTCCGGACAGGCATAGTTTTCCGAAAAGATAAGCTCGCTGCCGCCGATAACATCGATCACGACGATGCCGCCCGCAAGTGCCAGAGAGGCCTCAACAGCCTCGGCAAGCCTCGTTCTTATTCCTTCCTTGACGACAAGACGGTCAACTACAACCTCGACGATATGCTTTTTGTTCTTTTCAAGCTTGATATCCTCGGACAGCTCGTAAATGCTGCCGTCGATTCTGACCCTGACATAGCCGGATTTGCGAATTCCGTCAAGCTCCTTTTTGAATTCGCCATTTTTACCGCGTGCAAGCGGTGCGAGCACCTGCAGCTTGGTGCCCGTCTCAAGCGACAAAATCCGATCGGTCATTTGATCCACACTCTGTCTGTCAATGAGCCTTCCGCACACCGGACAGTGTGGCGTTCCCGCTCGGGCATAAAGCAGCCGCAGATAGTCGTATATTTCCGTAACCGTTCCGACCGTCGAGCGCGGATTCTTTGAGGTGGTCTTCTGATCAATCGATATTGCGGGGGAAAGTCCCTCAATGGAATCGACATCGGGCTTTTCCATTTGGCCCAAAAACATTCGCGCATAGGAGGAAAGGGATTCGACATATCTGCGCTGTCCCTCGGCGTAGACCGTGTCAAAGGCAAGCGAGGACTTGCCCGAGCCGGAAAGCCCCGTGAAAACGACAAGCTCATCTCTCGGAATATCCACGCTTATGTTTTTCAAATTATTTGCCCGCGCTCCGCGGACCGATATCTTATTAGATGCCATTTACTTACTCTCTCTCAGCTTAATTATTCTGTCTCTCAAATAGGCGGCGTGCTCGAATTCAAGCATACGCGAGGCGGACTTCATTTCGGCAGTCAGGCGCTTGATAAGCGCCTCCTTTTCCGCGGCGCTGAGCCTTCCTCCGGATTTCTCGCCTTTGCCGTGCTTTGAGGAGGGCGTCATTTCTATTATGTCACGGACATCCTTTACTATTGTCCTCGGAGTGATGCCGTGTGCCTTATTGTAGGCCTCCTGTATGGCTCTTCGACGGTTGGTTTCCCTGATCGCACGCTCCATTGAGGGAGTAACGCTGTCGCCGTACATTATCACCCTTCCCGAGGCATTACGGGCTGCTCTTCCTATGGTCTGCACAAGGGAGGTCTCACTCCTCAAAAAGCCCTCCTTATCGGCATCGAGAATGGCCACGAGCGATACCTCGGGGATATCGAGGCCCTCTCTTAAAAGGTTTATACCGACAAGCACATCGAACTCACCGAGCCGCAGATCGCGTATGATTTCCATTCTTTCGACCGTGTCGACATCGTAATGCATGTATCTGACCTTTATTCCGACACCCTCGAAATATTCTGTAAGATCCTCAGCCATCCTCTTGGTAAGTGTGGTGACAAGGGCTCGCTCGTTTTTCTTAACTCGGGCGTTTATCTCGGCGGTGAGATCGTCGATCTGTCCCTCCACGGGACGCACCTCAACCTCGGGATCGAGAAGCCCCGTGGGTCTTATTACCTGCTCGACGATTTGACCCGCGTGTGCTCTTTCGAATTCGCCCGGAGTAGCCGAAACATAAATAGCGGTACCGAGCTTTTTATAAAACTCATCGAATTTCAAGGGACGGTTGTCAAAGGCACTCGGCAGTCTGAAGCCGTAATCAACAAGATTCTTTTTTCGTGAAAAATCTCCGCCGAACATGCCCCTTACCTGCGGAAGCGTCACATGTGATTCATCGGCGATAAAGAGGAAATCGTCGGGAAAATAGTCAAGCAGCGTGAAGGGCATACAGCCCGGCTCTCTGCCCGAAAGCACGCGTGAATAGTTTTCAACGCCCTTGCACATGCCGATTTCCCTAAGCATCTCAACATCGTATTCGGTGCGCTGTCTTATCCGCTGCGCCTCTATGAACTTCTTTTCCGATTCGAAATAACGGACTCTGTCATCCATCTCGGAAAGAAGCGCCTGCAAAGCCGCCTCGCGCTTTTCACCCGAGATCACATAGTGAGATGCGGGATATATCGCCGCATGAGCAAGCTGCTCCTTAATCTCGCCCGTAAGCGGATTTATTTTCGAAATGCGGTCGATCTCGTTGCCGAAAAGCTCAACCCTGATCGCATAATCAAAGGTGTAAACGGGGAATATTTCGACCGTATCTCCCCTTACGCGAAACTTGTTTCTCGTAAAGCTTATATCATTGCGCTCGTACTGAAGCTCGACAAGCTTTAATATCAGCTCATCCCTGTCCATTTCGGCACCCGGTCGAAGCGAAATAATATTG
>CAZDEI010000205.1:0-2428 GCA_964504325.1 uncultured Eubacteriales bacterium
GCCTGACAGATGCTCATTTCGTAATTTTGGTCTAAACCTGTTTTATGAACACCTGCCTAAGCCGAGGTGAAGCTTCCTCCGTATTTCTTTTGCTTGGATGTATATAAGAAAGCGGAGAGAAAAGCAATGCTAAAAGGCTTTTCTCTCCGCTTGATTTTGTGAAGCTGTGCTTTTGAGCTTTGCAGTCAGTCAATATCAGGCTGAATGCTTTCCGGCCTTGTATCGAGCACATGAGGCTCCTTGAAAATTGACTTCATGTATTTCCATGCCGAGGCGAAATAGTAGCCGTCGCAAATTCTTTCGTCCATTACGAAACAAACATCGAGCATTGTGATACGCTCGACGGTGCCCTCCGAGGTGAGTCGGTTGGTATGGCGCTTTTTGCCGAAGGAAATAAACATGGGAACATTTCCGAAATTGTACAGATGGTGGAATATCGGAGGTACGCCGAGTGAGCCCATGGAGGTTATGAACATCGAGGCGTGGAACGGACTGAGCGAGGTGAGCTTGCGTGGAAGCAGTCCGAAATAGTCAAGAAGATTCAAAAACCAAACGGCAAAGCGGAAAACAAGCCGCGGCATACGGGCAAGGAAGCGCGCCGTGTCATCAAAGTCGCCGCCCGGCTGCTCGCGGTAGTCTCTTATGATTTTATCAAAGGTATCGTAAACATCCTTTGCGGTAGCATCAAGCGGAAGCACCGCCTTGACAACCGTGTCGGGAGATTCAAGCTTCATTTCCTTTTTGATATTAAGCGAAATTTCAGCATAATCCCTTGAATATATGCGCTGACCGGAAATAAATCGGTTGACGGCGGGACGCTGAGACACCGCTCTTACATAAGCTGCGATTATGACATGCATCAGCGAAAAGCCTGCAAGTCCTTCCTTTTTCTTTTCGTTGACATACTTTTGAACGGCGCTGACATCAAAGCTGTCGCTGAACATATTCATGGCGTCGTTTCGGGTGCGCATTATAAACGGAGTGACTGCCGCCATGGGAGTGACGGTTCTTACGCGTCTTCCGTCCTTGCGGTCACCGAAGCGCCTTTTCTTTTGCTTCATCTGAGATCCCCCTCTGCGGTATTTCGGGGCAAAGCCACCGCTAACCGCTGTTTAAGGATAACACAGATTGAAGAAAAAAGCAAGTTTTTTGAGCTTCCTCGATGCTTTGCTCGAAAAGCTCTTGAATTGCGCTTGACGGGAGCGCTTATATGTAATAAAATAAATTTGATAATTAAACAAACGCATTACGAAAGCCGATGCGTGGAAATGAGGTTAATATGTCGATGCTGTCACCGTCGGTGCTCGGGGTTGATTACCTTGACTGTACCGATCAGCTTAAGGAGGCAGAGGCCGCCGGCGCCGATATGCTTCACATAGATGTCATGGACGGAAGCTTTGTCCCGAACATTTCCTTCGGAGCTCCCGTGCTGGCATCCTTCAAAAAGCATTCCGCACTTCCGATGGATGTCCATTTGATGATCGATGAGCCGTCACGCTATATATCGGATTTTGCAAAATATGCCGATTATATTTGTATTCATTTTGAGGCCGAAGCGAGGCCTGCCGAGACACTGAAAAAGATTCGCGAGCTCGGCTGTAAAGCCGCTCTTGCCATAAAGCCCGCAACCGCACCTGAGGAAATATTCGGGTTACTTCCGCTGTGCGATATGGTTCTTGTTATGTCCGTGGAGCCCGGCTTCGGAGGGCAGAGCTTTATGCCGAATTCGTTAGATAAGCTTCGTCTCCTGAAGCAGGAAAGGGAAAGGTGCGGGCTTGAGCTTCTGCTCGAGGTCGACGGCGGAATCAATACCGAAACCGGCAAGGCCTGTGTCGAGGCAGGCGCGGATATTCTCGTTGCCGGAAGCTACATATTCGGAGCAAAAAGCATTTCCGAAGCGGTTAAATCACTGAAAATACTTTAAGAGAGGCTCTCGGCTCACCTGTCGGACATGGGTGCACCGAGAGCTTCTATTGCGTTTTGGCCGCACAGCAGCCTTCCTTTCTCAAGCACGGCGGTAAGATGATGTCCGTCGCTTATTCCGAGCAGCAGCTCGCTGCACAGGTGACGGGGAAGCTCGCTTTTTACGATCGGCGTTATCATCAGTCGGTAGCCTCCTCTGTAAAGATAAAGGCTGCTGAGACAGAGGCTCGCACAGCCTGCGTCATACAAAGCGGACAGAGCTTCCGTTATTTCGTTTTCGCTTCCCTCTGCGGCAAAGGAAAGTGCGGCCGACGGCATAGGGCTGACAAATGCGACTGCCGAGCCGCCCTTGAGGCTTATTCGGACACGATATCGGCCCCGCGTAAGCCCGTCGGTATTTTCAAGACATTTGATAATTGCTTTTATGAGAACCGCACGGTGCCCGATTTTGCTTCCCGTGAGGGCCGCGGCCGTTTCACTTCTTGTGAGCTGAATGATTATTCGG
>CAZDEI010000206.1:0-2427 GCA_964504325.1 uncultured Eubacteriales bacterium
TCTCAAGCCCTTCGTTGCCTTCCTTTCAGTTTCCACCAACTGTGTGGTGCGTCTTCTGGGCTACGACCCCAACGCCGATGAGGAAAACGTGACCGAGGAGGAGATTCTCATGATGGTCGATGCCGGCGAGGAAAAGGGTGTCATTGAGGAAAGTCAGAAGGAAATGATCAACAACATCTTTGAGTTCGACGATATTGTCGCCGCGGATGTTATGACACACCGAACCGAGATAGAGGGCATAGAGATACATTCTCCCGTTCAGGATATAATCAAGCTCGCGATCGAGGAGGGCTATTCACGAATCCCCGTATACGACGATGAGCTCGACAATATCTGCGGCATACTTTATGTTAAGGATCTGCTCAAATACATAGGAAACGATATTCCCAAAAGCTTCAAGCTCTCAAATGTGCTCAGAAAGCCAGTTTTCGTTCCCGAATCGAAAAAGTGCGGTGATCTCTTCAGTGAGATGACGGCGCAAAAGCTTCAAATGGTCATCGTCGTAGACGAATACGGTGGCGTTGCCGGTCTTGTCACCATCGAGGATCTCTTGGAGTCGATCGTCGGTAATATTCAGGATGAGTATGACGACGAAAGTGCCGATATCAGGGAGGTCAGCGACGGAAAGTTCACTCTTGACGGCACCTCCGATCTCGGAGAGCTCGGTGAAACTCTTGATATGGAGTTCCCCGAGGGTGAATACGATACCATCGGCGGCTTTATAATGTCGGAGCTCGGAAGAATTCCCGACAGCAACGAGACTCCCGAAATAGAATTCGGCGGCTACCGCTTCAGGGTTGAGGAAATGGATGAGCGACGGATCAGCAAGGTCACAGCCGAAAAGCTTCCCGAGCTGCCGGAGGAGCAAGCCGCAGAGTCGGCGAAGTCCTCAAAGAGCTCAAAAGCCAAGAGCTGAGCACCCAACAGGCACAAGCCGTAAAATTCGACCGACCGAGCAGGATGCCCGTGGTGAAAAGCGCGCCTTTTCGCCCCTCCTCTTCTCGGCGGTCGTTCTTTTTTAATTTCACAGTACAGGCCACACGGCAATCAAAGGGAGGCTTCAGATGATCAATAAAAAAAGAAATTATTCCGAAATAACAGCGGATATCAGGCATTATGCCGCTCTTTGCAGGGCGGACGGTATCGTTGAGCCCGAGCTGTATACCGAGCACAAAATATTTCGCGGTCTTCGAGACCTGAACGGAAACGGTGTTCGCACGGGCCTTACCGAGGTGTCCGAAATAATTTCCAAAAAGGAGCTCGACGGCACCGTAGTGCCCTGCGAGGGAGAGCTTTACTACCGCGGCTATGCAATAGAGGAGCTCGTTCGCGGCTTTACCGACGAGGGTCGCTTCGGCTTTGAGGAAACCGCCTATTTGCTGCTCTTCGGTGAGCTCCCGACCATGACCGAGCTTGACCGCTTCAGAGCCGTGCTTGCCGACTACCGCTCTCTGCCGAGCTCCTTTATTCGGGATATTATAATGAAGGCACCCTCAGCCGATATGATGAACTCTCTCACGCGAAGCGTTCTGACCATGTACGCCTATGACAACAATCCCGACGACACCTCGGTGGAAAATGTGCTCAGACAATGTCTGCAGCTTATCGCGGTTTTTCCCGTGCTTGCAGTACAGGGCTATCTTGCCTATAATTATTACATAAAAAAAGAGCCGAGCTATTTTATACACAATCCCGACCCGAGGCTGTCGGCCGCCGAGAATATTCTTCATATGCTCCGTATCGACAGCTCCTACACGCCTCTTGAGGCGAAGCTGCTTGATCTCGCGCTTGTGCTCCACGCAGAGCACGGCGGAGGCAACAACTCAACCTTTACGACAAGGGTGGTCTCCTCCTCCGGCACCGACACCTATGCGGCAATAGCGGCAGCCCTCGGCTCCCTTAAGGGACCCAAGCACGGCGGCGCAAATCTTAAGGTCTGTGCCATGTTTGCGGACATTAAGAAAAACGTTTCCGATTGGACCGACCGAGAAGAGCTTTCACGCTATCTCGAAAAAATTCTCGATAAGCAGGCCTTTGACGGTGCGGGGCTGATCTACGGAATGGGTCACGCCGTATATTCGGTCTCCGACCCGAGAGCAAGGGTCTTCAAATCGTTTGTCAAATCTCTTTCGGCCGAAAAGGGACTCGAAAAGGAATATGCGCTTTATACTCTCGTAGAGGAGCTTGCCTCCGAGGCAATTGCCAAAAAGCGAAAAATCTATAAGGGCGTAAGTGCCAATATAGACTTCTACAGCGGCTTTGTTTACGAGATGCTCGGGCTTCCCAAGGAGCTGTACACTCCCCTGTTCGCCGTTGCGAGAATCGTCGGCTGGAGCGCACACCGAATCGAGGAGCTGCTCAACGGCAATAAAATAATACGACCCGCGTATGTAAATGTTCATCCTCAAAGAAAATACATACCCACTG
>CAZDEI010000207.1:0-2420 GCA_964504325.1 uncultured Eubacteriales bacterium
GTAAAAGGACTGTTCAAGGAGTGAAAAAAATTAAAGGTTCAAGAATATACAACAATTTCTCACCTGCATCTTTTCCGCCGCCTGTTGACAAAAAACCGACTTGCTTCGACAAGTCGGTTTTTTTAACTGATCGAAGCTAAACTGCGGTTTTGAAATGCACAGTCGAATTTTGCAAAAAAGCAGTCTGAAATGTCGTTGTATTTCAACAATATTTATGCTACAATTGCCGTATCGTACTTAATAATTAAACTAAAAGGATCCTTTGTTTATGAGTAACAAAAGCTATTGGATATGGCATTACGGTGAATTCGAAATATATCATACCATGCAGGTGCATCTTCGCAGGGAGGAGCGCGGCTGTCATCGTCCGCTTTTTTGGAAGATCTCAACGCCCTATGCAACCGCCAAATTTATTAAAACCGTGACCTGTGAGTCCGGCTATCTGCTTTGCAGAATAAACGGCGACGGATATGTAAGCGTCGACGGCAGGCGTTATCCCGCTGACAGGCGAATTGCCTTGGACTCGGGCACTCACAGTATTGAGATTCAGGCCTCGAATCCGCACGGCTTTCCCGCGATTTTTGTCGAAAGCGATGCTGCTCCGAGCGACGGAAGCTGGGAAAGCAATTATTTTGCCGGAGAATTCAAGCCGGTGGGCTGGAATCCTTATTTTGACTCTGCAGACAAAAATCCCGAGGTATTTCCCTTTGAATACACCGAAAGGCAACCTCTCTCGGTAAATAGAATTAATGGCGGAATGCTTTACGATTTCGGAACCGAGCTGTTCGGTTACATTAACATTACCGACTGCAATAAAAGCGAGCGCTTTGATATTTTTTACGGTGAGAGCGAGGCCGAGGCACTCGACACCGAATATTCATATATTACCGACAGTCTGCTCGGAAGCGATTCCTACAGGCTTAAGCAAAGGGCCTTCAGGTATATTTACATTCCGCACGCTAATGAGAATATAACGGTCACGGCGGATTATGAATATCTCCCTCTTGAAAAAATCGGTGACTTTCAATGCGATGATCCGCTTTTCAACAGTATTTATTCCGCCTCGGTGCGCACCTTTCATTTGAATTGCCGTGAGGCCTTTTTGGACGGAATAAAGCGCGACCGTTGGGTTTGGTCGGGTGACGCCTATCAAAGCGCAAGAATCAATAAATACCTCTTCTTTGACAGGAATATCGAGCAGAGGACCCTGCTCGGGCTGATTGGCAAGGAGCCCTTTGAGCAGCATATCAATACAATTTTGGACTACAGTCTGCTTTGGTTTATTTCACTTTATGAGCATTATTCGGCATACGGTGACAAGAGCTTTATAAAGCGAATATATCCGTTGGCGGAAAGGCTTATTGCCTTTTGCGAGACACGACTGAATTCGGACGGCTTCATTGAGGGCAGGGCAGAGGATTGGACCTTCATTGATTGGGCGGATATAGAAAAGACGGGTGCCGTATGTGCTGAGCAAATGCTGTTGCTGCAGACCTATTTTTCCATGTACTTTCTCGCACATGAGCTTGAGGTGCCTGCCGCCGATGAATTTTTGAGAAAATATGAAGCCCTTAAGTCCCGTGTCAATGAGTATTATTGGAATGCCGAAAAGGGAGCCTTTATTGACAGCTATGTATCGGGAAATTGCAATGTGACCCGACATGCCAATATCTTTGCGGTTATGTACGATATCGCCACCGAGGAGCAGGCACAGAGCATCTGTGATAATGTGTTGAATAATCCTTCGGTGCCCAAAATCACAACTCCCTATTTTATGGGCTATGAATTGGATGTATTGGCAAAGCTCGGCAGACTGTCAGCCGTCGAGGAGGTGCTGCGCTCGTATTGGGGCGGCATGCTTGCACTCGGTGCCGACACGGTGTGGGAGGAGTACAGACCCGATATAAAGGGTAATGAGCACTATGCGATGTACGGCGGAAAATATGAAAAATCTCTTTGTCATGCATGGGGTGCAGGCCCGATTTATCTCTGGGGACGGTATTATCTCGGCGTGCAGGCCACGGCGCCGGGCTATGTGACCTTTACCGTGAGACCGCAGCTCGGCGGGCTAAAGCAAATCAGCGGCACAGTGCCCGTTAACGGAGGCATGGTAGCTGTATCGCTTGATGAAAATAAATTAGAGGTAACAGCTACGAAATCGGGCGGTATACTTGCTTGGAAGGACAGGGAGTACAGGCTTATACCCAACGAAAAATTCGTTCTTTTGCTAAATTAAGCTTGTAATACAGGCAGTGCACATTTTTGCCGTGTGCTGTCTGTATTATACAAAATATCCGCTTCTCAAAAAATTTAAAATTGCCTATTGACTTTAGCATTGTAAAGTGGTAACATAGTAGCATACAAAATCAGAAAACAAAAGAGAGTGGGTATGATCATGAAAAAAACAGTTATAACAGTGC
>CAZDEI010000208.1:0-2408 GCA_964504325.1 uncultured Eubacteriales bacterium
GCTCTGGCACTTCTTGCGGCCTGTGCCGCCTTTATGGTGACCACCGGCTTTCTTGACTGCGTAGGCGCAAATCATCCGCTTGCCGCCAAATCCGAGGTGGAGCTCGAGATTGCCAAGGGCAGCAGCCTCGGTGAGGTCGCCGACGCTCTCGGTGAGGTCGGTGCGGTAAGATATCCCCTGCTTTTCAGGCTGTATGTAAAGCTCAAGGGGGATTTTTCGCAGTTCAAATACGGAATATATACCGTTTCGGGCGATATGAGCTATTCGGACATTATAGATCTGCTTGAAACCGCGGGAAAAAGCGCGGATACCGTCCGTGCCATGATTCCCGAGGGCTCAACCGTCGACAGTATAGCCGCGCTGCTTGAAAAGAACGGTGTGTGCAAGGCAAGTGACTTTAAAAGGGTCGCCAAGCAGGGTGATTTCTCGTATGATTTTCTTGATGCCGTGCCGGATACCGTCTATTACCGCTTAGAGGGCTATCTCTTCCCCGATACCTACGATTTTTACACCTTCGGCGGTGAGGAGGGCGCCCGTCGTGCTGCCTCGAGAATGCTTGAAAACTTCAAAAGCAAGCTTGTCGACGAATATACGGAGGCAGCGGCGGAAAGAGGCTATTCGCTGCACGAAATGCTGACAATGGCCTCGGTCGTTGAGCTTGAGGCGGGAAACGCCGCCTACACGGATAAGGAGAAGGTTTCGGCGGTGTTTTATAACCGCCTTGCCTGGATGGTCGAGCCGAACCGACTCGGCTCCTCTCCGACTGCAAGCTATCCTTACGGCGACGGCGCCTACGACACCAACAAAAACGAGGGGCTTCCTCCGGGACCGCTCTGCTCACCCGGACTGAGCTCGGTTAAGGCCGCGGCATTTCCGGCAGAGGGCTTCGAAATGTGCTACTTCGTTACGGATAAAAACAATTTGTTTTATTACAACAGAACCTATGCCGAGCATCTCAGCACGATATCCGAGCTGAGGCAAAGAGGTCTTTGGAAATAAGGAAGAACGGAATGCAAAAAAGTGCACTTGAGGTGCTTTCCCCCGCGGGAGACCTCACAAGGCTCAAGGCCGCAGTCGACTTCGGTGCCGATGCGGTTTATATCGCGGGTGAGGAATTCGGAATGCGAACGGCCGCCTCAAACTTCGGAGAGGCGGATATGCGCGAGGGCATAGCCTATGCTCACGCACGCGGAGTCAAGGTGTATATCGCCTGCAACACTTTACCGCGAAACGGCGAGGTTGCAAGGATCCCTGCCTTTATAGAGAACTGCTCCGAGGCAGGCGCCGACGCCTTCATTGTGTCGGATATAGGCACAATGGGGCTTGTAAAGCGATATGCTCCCGACCGAGAGCTGCATATATCGGTTCAGTCCGGCATAGTGAATTACGAAACCGCGCGTGCCTTTTACAATATGGGTGCCAATCGTATAGTGACGGCGCGCGAGCTCTCTCTTGAGGAAATTGCCGAGATAAGAGCGAAAACTCCGCCCGAGCTAAAAATCGAGGCCTTTGTTCACGGAGCGCTCTGTGTTTCCTTTTCGGCACGCTGTCTGCTTTCCTCATACATGACGGGCAGAGACGCCAACTGCGGTGACTGCGCACAGCCCTGCCGCTGGAGCTATTCTCTTATGGAGTCAAAGCGGCCCGGACAATATTACGATATAACCGAGACCGACAAGGGCACCTACATACTGAATGCGAACGATCTTTGTATGGCGGAGCACATAGCCGAGCTTGCGAAAGCGGGCGTCTACAGCCTTAAGATCGAGGGCAGAGCAAAATCCCACTATTATGTCGCGGTGACCGCAAATGCCTATCGCGGAGCCGTCGATGCTTATTTAAGCTGTGCCGAGCGGACTCCCGATTGGGTAATGAGTGAGCTGGATAAGATAAGCCACAGAACCTACGGCACGGGCTTTTATTTCGGCAAGCCGGAGAATTCTCTCACCTACGGCAGCGCGGGCTACATTCGCGATTATGCCGTCGGAGCGGTCGTTACGGGCTATTCGAACGGCTGTGTTGAGGCAATCGTCAAAAACAAGCTCCTGAGGGGCTGTGTGCTCGACTGCCTTGAGGCGGGAAGCGTTCCCTTCTCGCTTACGGCGACGGAGCTTTATGACGGTGACGGCACGCCGATTGCTTCGGCACCTCACCCGATGATGACGGTGCGAATCCCCTTCGAAAGGGAAATCAAAAAGGGTTCACTGCTGAGATTTGCTCAGCAAGCCGATACGGAGCAGTAGCAAGGGCGTCTTTACAAGGCGGAAAGTCACTCTTTTCGACAAAACTTAAATATTGGCACTTGTTATTTTCCGACACATTTATTATAATAATTCGGTAGGACGAATTATGAAAGGGGTATACAGATGAATTATTCACTCGAAGTACAGAACATGTGTCCTGTAGCC
>CAZDEI010000209.1:0-2357 GCA_964504325.1 uncultured Eubacteriales bacterium
TCGGCAGCCTTGGGGTTATCTATTTTAATCCGCTTGACGGTCACCGAGTTTGCGAACAGCTCCTCCTCGGTCAGCGCCTCGGTCTCGGGCAAAAGCTCTCTGCATTCGGCGGCAAGATCGGAATATTTCATTATATCACCTCGTCTGCAACACTCACCGATCCGTCGGCAGAAAAGCTACGAAAATGCTCTTTCCCTTCCGACATCGGCAAAATAAACAAATAGCTTGCTTACATTAGTTTTAACTTTTCGCCCGTCTTTATCCGAAAAATCAAAAAAAGCTCTTGCAATATCGGCATTAAAGTGATATTATATTAATTACTATGGAGTTGTATGCAAGGAGGTGCAACAATGCCTAACATCAAATCTGCAAAAAAGCGAGTTTTGGTCAGCGAGGCTAACTACGCCCGCAACAAGCAGTACCGTACTGCCATGAAGACCGCTATCAAGAAGGCTGACAAGGCCATCACCGAGAACAGTGCCGACAAGGAAGCACTCGTTAAGGCAGCAGTTAAGAAGATCGATCAGATGGCTTGCAAGGGTATCATTCATAAGAATAATGCCGCAAGAAAGAAATCGTCTCTCGTAGTTCGCCTTGCGAAGGCTGACTGATTTAGTCGAAAGCTTGATGGAAAACGCGAAAGCGTTTTCCTTTTTGCTTTTTAAAGCGCCATACGCAAAAGCATGCCCTCTCCCGTTCATGGGAGAGGGCATTTGTTTTTTGCCTTATTCAAGCTCAAAGGCTCCGGTGTAGAGTCTGTAATAAACTCCCTTTTTCTCAATGAGCTCCTCATGTGAGCCGCGCTCGATTATGCGACCCGCATCAAGCACCATGATAACATCCGAATCCTTTACGGTCGACAGACGGTGTGCGATTACGAAAACCGTTCGTCCCTCCATAAGCTTGTCCATTCCGCGCCGGACTATAGCCTCGGTTCTCGTATCGATAGACGAGGTTGCCTCGTCGAGTATCATTACGGGAGGATCGGCAACCGCCGCTCTCGCGATGGCTATAAGCTGTCGCTGTCCCTGCGAAAGATTTGCGCCGTTGTTTGTCAGCTCGGTGGCATAGCCGTCGGGAAGCCTTGTGATAAAGTCATCTGCGCCCGCAAGCCTTGCCGCGGCAATGCATTCGTCATCGGTAGCATCAAGCCTGCCGTATCTGATATTGTCCATTACCGTGCCCGTGAAAAGATTGGTATCCTGAAGCACGATTCCGAGCGAGCGCCTGAGATCCTTTTTCCTGATCTTATTAATATTTATACCGTCGTAGCGTATTTTTCCGTCGGCAATATCGTAAAAGCGGTTGATAAGATTGGTAATCGTTGTTTTGCCCGCACCCGTCGCTCCGACGAAGGCTACCTGCTGCCCCGGCTCGGCGTAAACAGAAACATCGTGCAGGACGATCTTTTCGGGAACATAGCCGAAATCAACCTCTGTCATGCGGACATCGCCCTGAAGCTCTGTATAGGTTACCGTGCCGTCACCGTGGGGATGCTTCCATGCCCAATGACCGGTACGCCTCTCGGTCTCGGTCAAGCCGCCGTTTCCGTCGGGCTCGGCGTTGACAAGGGTAACATAGCCGTCATCCACCTCGGGCTTTTCATCTATCAGCTCGAAAATTCTCTCGGCTCCGGCAAGACCCATGACAATCGAATTAATCTGCTGTGAAAGCTGATTGATATTGCCCGTAAACTGCTTGGTCATATTAAGGAAGGGAATTACCATATCAATCGAGAATATCGCGCCCGCCGCGGTGGTAAGGGCGCGAATGCTGAAATTCCTCATGCCCGAAAGTATGAAAAGTCCGCCCGCGACCGCACATATTACATACAGCACGTTTCCGATATTCATAATTATCGGTCCGAGAGCATTTGCGTAGGCATGCGCCTTAAAGCTGTCCTCGTAAAGCTCGTTGTTGATGCCCTCAAAATCGGCCTTGGCCTCCTCCTCGTGGCAGAAAACCTTAATGACCTTTTGGCCGTTCATCATTTCCTGAACAAAGCCCTCGGTGCGTGCCACGGAAGCCTGCTGACGGACAAAGAACTTCGCCGAGTCTCCGCCGATCTTCTTGGATACGAAGATCATGACAATCACGCCGAGCAGCACCACAAGTGTCATCGGAATACTGTACCACAGCATTATGGAAAGCACCGTCAGGACTATGACGCTCGAGGTGAGCAGCTGCGGCAGCGCCTGAGAAACAAGCTGTCTGAGCGTGTCTATATCATTGGTATAGTAGCTCATTATATCGCCGTGCTTATGAGTGTCGAAGTATTTAACGGGAAGATCCTGCATTCCGTCGAACATACGGCAACGGAATTTGTCGAGGAAGCCCTGAGTTATATATGCCATAAG
>CAZDEI010000210.1:0-2343 GCA_964504325.1 uncultured Eubacteriales bacterium
TTCCGCAATATATACACCTTCGGTCCTACCTTCCGCGCCGAAAAATCCAATACAACAAGGCATGCCGCCGAGTTTTGGATGATTGAGCCCGAGATTGCCTTTGCCGATCTTAACGATGACATGGAGCTTGCCGAGAGCATGATCAAATACATCATCGGCTATGTTATGGAAAACGCTCCCGAGGAGATGGCCTTCTTCAATAAATTTATCGACACGGGACTTATCGAAAGACTCAACCATGTAATGTCCTCGGACTTCGGAAGGGTTACCTACACCGAGGCAATAAAGCTTCTTGAGGAGCACAACTCCGAGTTTGATTACCCCGTTCATTGGGGCAGCGATCTGCAAACAGAGCATGAGCGTTTCCTCACCGAGCAGATCTTCAAGCGTCCCGTTTTCGTCACCGATTATCCCAAGGAGATAAAGGCCTTCTACATGAAGCTGAATGAGGACGGAAAGACCGTCGCCGCTATGGACTGCCTTGTTCCCGGCATCGGCGAGATAATCGGCGGCAGCCAAAGAGAGGAAAGCTACGAGCTTCTCTGCTCGAGAATGAAGGAGCTCGGCCTTAAGGAGGAGGATTATTCCTTCTACCTCGATCTCAGAAAATACGGTACCGCACGCCATGCGGGCTTCGGACTGGGCTTTGAAAGATGCGTTATGTATCTCACGGGAATGACAAACATCCGTGATGTAATTCCCTTCCCCCGAACCCTCAACAACTGCGAGCTTTAATTACCGCTCCGATATGAGCCTCACCTGCCCGAGCCTGACCGCTCGGGCTTTTTTATAAAGCGGCCTCGCAGCACCTGTGCAAGGGCTCAAGCTCAGCCTTAGCTTCGATTCGAAGATTTTTTGTCGAATAGTGTTGCATTTTCGGAACACCCTGTGATAAAATATAAGAAACGAGCGTTTGCTTCATTGGAAGTGATTTATAATGCCTACCTTAACCGAGGAAAAATACAGCGAAAAGAAAAAGGAACTCATGGAAAAGAGCTACGAATGCTTTGCCGATAACGGTCTTCACGGCACCGGCGTTCGCGCCCTGGGAAAATACTGCGGCTGTAACTCCGCTGTGTTTTACACCTATTTCAAGGACCTTGACGACCTTATAATTCAATCCACCGAGCACTGCATGAGCAAGGTGGAGGATGATTTCATGTCCCTCTCCCCCAAGAGCTTTAACGATCTTCAGCGCTTTTTGGATGAGATTCCCTATTGGACCGCCGAAAAGCACGGTAAAAAATACCGACTGATGTATCAGGTCTATACCCATCCCAAGTACAGAGAATACGGAAAGAAATTCTTCGACGGAGTTAACAGGCGCTACAGTGAGTACGCCAAGGAGGTCGAGTCCAAAACCGGTCTGCCGCACGATATAATCCGTCCGCTGATTTTTATCCTTATCCGCGCATGCGTACACTATGCTCTGTTTGAGGATGAATTTTATCTTCAGGATCAGATCCGCATTATTCGCGAGACCATTGCACTCTTTGCGGAAAAGCTCCTGCCGAGGGACAAATAATCGGCAAAAAGCAGAATAAAAAAGCAAGCCCCATACCGCTTTCTCGACAGAAAACGGTGTGGGGCTTTTTGTCACTTTTTCGGCGAATGCTTTTTCGAAGCGGATAAATCATGCGCCTCAGAGAGAATATGAGAGCTCCTTCAACAGACTTGCAAGCTCCTTCTTAAGCGGCTCCTTATTTGCGGAATATGACTCGAATGAGCCGCTGACATTTACCACAAATTCATAGTAATCATTGTAGGCTGCCATTATACGCTTGATCAGCGCACCGTTGTCCTTATCGGATTTCACACTTGTAAACAGCTCGGTTATTTCACCGTCCAAGGTCTTAATACGCTCAATATCCCGCTCGTGCTCGGCCAAGGCGGAGGCAACTGCCACGGTGATATCACTGTCAAATTCATCATTATAAACAGCCGCATGCCAATTATTGTAAATGCTGTCCGCAACCGAATCCAAGAGCCTTTGACTCTCTGATACCTTTTCATAAAACTCATTTTGTCGCTCGCCAGCTCCCGCGCTGCAGCCTGCAAGAACGAGCAGCATGACAAGCACTAAAAATACCGCAGATACTTTTTTCATTATAAATCCCCCTCTTATGATTTATGTTATAAATCATAACATATATTTATAACATCTGTCAAGTCATAATATCTGTGAGGTGGTTTTATGAAAGAAAAGCTGATAATAAACAAAAAATCACTGAAGGGCGAAGACGGATATAAAACTTTTTCCATCAGAATCAAGGAGGATACCGTGGCAAAGCTTGACAGGCTTGCGGCGCAAACCAACCGTTCGCGCAACGAGCTTATAAATAT
>CAZDEI010000211.1:0-2335 GCA_964504325.1 uncultured Eubacteriales bacterium
GGCCGTGACGGAGGGATTGTAATGAAGCTTAATCATGTCGCGAACAGTCTTTTTTTACTATACAAGCATGCCGCCTTACTTCTTCACTATCATTTATTACCTCAAGAGCCTTTCTCGGACAGATACAGAGAAAAGTGAATAGTGAACAGAGAAAAAGTAAAAGCCTTCCCGAGCTTTGTCCGAGAAGGCTTTTGGTGATCCATCGGGGATTCGAACCCCGGACACCTTGATTAAAAGTCAAGTGCTCTGCCAACTGAGCTAATGAATCATATTCAATTCGCAATGACACCAATATATTATATCAGCGCAAGATGTGCTTGTCAATGCTTTTGTTATCAAAGAGCAATTAAAATTTAAATGTCTGCCTGCAAATCAGGAGAAAAGCAGTGCTTCCTGCGCCGACCTGCCGCGGATTACACAGCCTGTCGGCCGAAAATCCGCGGCGGCTTGGCAGACGGTCCATTGCTGTCAAAATATGTCGGTCACTGTCAAAATGCCGTCTTTTACGGTGAAGTGAACCTCAAGACCCGAAAAGGCAAAGCCGAATTCCCGCTCGGGATCATCGATGTAGTGCGGTCGAGGATCCTGAGAAAGCAGAGAAATAAGCCCCTCACGCTTTTCCTCTGGGACGGCAGCGAGCAGCGACTCCGAGACCGAAACCTCAAGCCCCTCTCTTGCTGTCTGCTCCGCAAAGCCGCAGACGGCCTCGGGGTGTGAATCGGTAAAGGAAAGATAGGGCTTTATATCGTATATGGGTGTTCCGTCCATAAGATCGGCTCCCGAAACGGTGAGCACGGGCCCCTCGGCGCCGTAGCTGATCCCGAGCAGTCTTACCGAGGAAAGCCCGATCGGATTGGGTCTGTAGGGTGAACGGGTGGCGAATACACCCATTCGCTTGTTTCCGCCGAGACGCGGAGGGCGCACTGTGGGTGACCATTCCTTACGCTCCGCCTCGGAAAACTGCCAAATCAGCCAAAGGTGAGAAAAGCCCTCAAGGCCTCTGAAGGCGGCCTCGTTACGGTATTCGGGCTCAAATATAAGCACCGAGGTCATTTCGGTAAGGCCGCTTTGTCGCGGAATGCCGAATTTTGTCGGAAAATCCGATCTTATATGTGCGATCACCTTCATTTCATGCTTCATCGGCCGTTCTCCGCAAGTCTGTCCTTTTCGTCGATTATGTAACGGGTTATTTCGTCGCGTCCGATGTCGAGAACATAGGCAAATTCATCGTGGAGAATATTCTCGGCCTCGGTGAGCACCCTCTCATCGGCAAGGTGAAGCTTTTTACCTGATGAAAGCTGCTTTTCGCGGTGCAGATGCAGAGTCTTTATAAGCCTCAGCAGCTCGGTGCGATCACCCTCTGCGATAATCTGCCTGTATTTCTCGCGTCGCTCGTTGTCGTTGTCTATCCAAACGCATTCCTCGGCGGGAATAGAGCGTATCAGAGCAAGAGCGTCGTCTCTTGACAGAATTTTTTTCATTTTTGCGACCAGCTTTTCGCTCAACATGGGAACAAACACGGTTGAATTGCTGTTGTGCACCGGCTTTAAGACATAATAATCTGTCCTTTTGCCTCCGACCGTCCTTGCTTCGATTCCCGAAACAAGACAGACACCGTTCGTTCCGTAAACGACATGATCTCCAATGCTGAACATTTTTACCCTCCGTAGGCGGTGAAAGGCACCGCGGTTACTGATTTTATTATACCATTTGAAATTTTAAAATGTAAGAGCTTTTTTTGTGCTCCTCCGATATCTGAGAGGTCTGATATACGGTGCGGAGATTGACATGACGGCCGAAAAAGAGTATAATCTGCCTGTCGATATATAATGACTTTCAAGAGAGGAAATGCAGGGTGAAAATAATTATTGTCGGATGCGGCAAGGTAGGCAGAATTCTCGTGGACACTCTTTCCGAGGAGGGACACGATATTGTCGCGATGGACTCCTCTGCCGAGGTTGCGGAGGAAATCAATAACATGTACGACGTGCTTTGTGTTTGCGGAAACGCAACGGATTGCGATACTCTGTCGGAGGCGGGCGTCGAAAGGGCAGATCTGTTTGTTTCGACCACGGGCTCGGATGAGCTGAATATGCTTGCCTGCTTTCTTGCGAAAAGAATGGGTGCAAAGCACACCTTCGCCCGCATAAGAAATCCCGAATATAACGATTCGAGCCTCGGCTTTATGAAGCAGGAGCTTGACATTTCCGTGGCCGTAAATCCCGAGAGGCTTGCGGCGCGTGAGCTTGCGAATATTTTGAAGTTCCCGAGCGCGGTGAATATCGAAACCTTCTCTGCCCGCAACTTCGAGATGATAGAGCTGATACTTTCGGAA
>CAZDEI010000212.1:0-2335 GCA_964504325.1 uncultured Eubacteriales bacterium
TCTTTTTCCCGACAAAAGATTTTATCCTGTTGCAGGTAATTGCGACCGCCGAGCAGATGCCCCGTCCGCAAGGAAAATCACTTTGAACGGTGTCGGTATATTCATCACCCACGGACATTATATGCATTCTGTGTACGATATTGTTAAAGCTGCGCGTGAAAACGGCGCGAAAATCGCCGTATGCGGCCATACACATGTTGCCGAGGAGCGGTGTATCGAGGGCATATATCTTCTTAATCCCGGCTCGATTTCCCGTCCCCGTGATCTGTCGCGCAGCTACGGGCTTATCGAAATTGTGCCGGAGGGAATAATCACCGGAATTGCGAGGGTAAAATAAATGATCAAAAGCATCGGCAGGGTAACCTCAACAAACGATTACATTAAATCAGCCGGCGGAGTCCTTTCGGCAGGTGATGCCGTCTATTCAACCGAGCAGACGGCTGGCAGAGGCCGCAGAGGTCGAAGCTGGCTCGGCAGCGGAAGCCTCGCCTTTTCCATGCTTTGCGAAACCGAGCGTCCCGAGCTTCTTCCCACCGTTACAGCCGTTGCCGTGCGCCGTGTTCTTGCCGAGCTTTGTGACGGCTGCAAAATAAAATGGCCCAACGACATCGTTTGTGACGGTAAAAAGCTTGCGGGCATTCTTTGCGAGGGCTCATCACGCGGATATATTTCGGGAGTGGGCATAAATCTAAGTCAAACAACCGAGGATTTTATAAAAGCACAGCTTCCTTACGGCGGCTCTCTTTTTTCTCTTACAGGCAGAGCTGTCGATGCAGACGGACTTGCCCTCAGACTGATGAACGAAATGACAATCTGTCTTGACACCCCATTTTCCGAGCTGCTCGATGAATTCAGGCAGGAGTGCATAACCCTTAACAGGCGCATCAAAATTCTCGGTGGCAACGGGGAATACGAGGCGGAGGCCGTGGAAATTGCAAATAACGGCGGACTTATTATCAGACGGGGTGACAGCCTCACTACCGAAACGGTAATTTCCGGTGAGGTCTCGGTCAGAGGAATTTACGGATATTGAAAAGCAGGCAGAGAGCTCTAAGTGCCCTCTGCCTGCTGCTTTTATAATTGCTTATTTTATCTCGGTTACGGTGTAGCCCTTATCCTCTATTGCCGAGCGGAGCAGTGCATCGTCAACAGCTGCGATCAAGGTGACTGTTGCCGTCCCGTTGGTGTGGCTCACCTCGGCAGAGGCAACGCCCTCAAGCCCTTCAAGCGTTTTCCTGACATTTGCCTCACAGTGAGGACACATCATGCCGGTAATCGAGATTTCCTTTTTCATTTCGTTTTTCTCCCTTTTATCAATATTTGTATTTACCCTTGCGATTGTTTTTCCGTTATGCCTGCCGTACGGCTTACAGAGATTCAAGCGAAGTGCATTTGTCACGACACAAAAGCTTGAAAGACTCATTGCTGCGGCACCTATCATCGGATCAAGCGTAAGCCCGAGCGGAATAAAAACTCCTGCGGCGATCGGAATTCCGATCATGTTGTAAAAGAAGGCCCAAAACAAGTTTTCCTTAATATTTTTCAAGGTTGCTCTGCTGAGACGAACGGCAGCCGCAACATCGAGGAGACTGCTTTTCATAAGAACGACATCGGCCGCGTCGATTGCAATATCCGTGCCTGCTCCGATTGCGATTCCGATGTCCGCACGGGTAAGTGCCGGTGCATCGTTGATACCGTCACCGACCATGGCGACCTTTTTCCCCGCGGACATAAGCTCAGACACCGTCTGCTCCTTGCCGTCGGGCAGCACCTCGGCAATAACATGCTCAATTCCAGCGGCAACGGCAGTGGCCCTTGCCGTTCTGCTGTTATCACCCGTCAGCATGACCGCTTCGATTCCGAGCTCCTTGAGCTCACGAACCGCCTCGGCGCTGTCAGGCTTTATAACATCGGCAACCGCGATAATACCGAGCAGAGCATTACCTTCACTGAAGAACAGCGGAGTTTTTCCCTCGTCGCCAAGGCGGGCCGCGAGCTGCTCGGCCTCGGTCGACAGCTCAGCTGCTTTACCGATAAAGCGTGCGTTCCCACCACGGAAAAGCTTACCGTTTATTTCAGCCTCAAGGCCGTTTCCCGGCAAGGCGAAAAAATCATCTGTTTCATAAGGCTCAAGCCCCTCAGAGCGGCAAAATTCGACAATTGCATATGCTAAGGGATGCTCGCTTTTCACCTCAAGCGAATATGCCGAACGGAGCAGTCTTTCCTTCGACACACCCGTCATGGGAAAAGCATCGGTAACGGTTGGTCTTCCCTCGGTAACCGTTCCCGTCTTATCAAGCGCGACGACCCCGATTCTTCCCGTTTCCTCAAATGA
>CAZDEI010000213.1:0-2304 GCA_964504325.1 uncultured Eubacteriales bacterium
TTATCGCAGATGCTGTTTGCAGTGTCTGCGATTTTTATTCGGAGGTGCGTCGACCATTAGCGTTAAAGAAGTAGCTATCAACGAAGAGATCAACGAAAAGGAAGTAAGATTGGTGGATTCCGACGGCTCGCAGCTCGGCATTCTTTCCTCAAAGGAAGCCCTCAAAATGGCTGCTGCCCGCGATCTTGACCTCGTTCTTATCGCTCCTCAGGCAAAGCCGCCCGTTTGCAAGATAATGGACTACGGCAAGTACCGTTTCGAGGCTCTTAAGAAGGAAAAGGAAGCAAAGAAAAACCAGAAAACGATCGAAACCAAGGAAATTCGACTCGGTCTCAGCATCGATACACACGATTTCGAGACCAAGGGAAATCAGGCAAAGAAATTTTTGTCGTCCGGCAACAAGCTTAAGGTGTCGATCCGCTTCCGCGGAAGAGAGCTCGGTCATCCCGAGATCGGTACCGAAATAATGAAGCGCTTTGCCGATTATTGCTCGGAGGTCTCGGTTGTTGAAAAGCCGGCTAAGATGGAATCACGCAACATGCTTATGTTCCTTGCTCCGAAGGCGGATAAATAATACTGTTCAAAAATTAAGGAGGATATTGAAATGCCTAAGATCAAAACTCATTCCGGTGCGAAGAAGCGCTTTAAGCTTTCCAAGACCGGCAAGGTAATGCGCGGTCATGCTTATAAGTCTCACATTCTCAACAAGAAGACTACAAAGCGCAAGAGAAACCTTCGTAAGGTCGTTGTCGCCGATGTTACGAACGTAGCAAAAATCAAAAAGATGGTTCCTTACAAATAAGGATCGGAAAGGGTAATGGAGGTAACTGACAATGGCAAGAATTAAGGGTGCTCTTGCTACTCGCAAGAGAAGAAAGAAAGTATTAAAGCTCGCTAAGGGCTATTTCGGAGCTAAATCAAAGCTCTTTAAGACAGCTAAGGAAGCTGTCATGAAGTCCGGCAACTACGCTTACATCGGAAGAAAGCAGAAGAAGCGTGACTTCCGCAGCCTCTGGATCACCAGAATCTCGGCTGCCGCAAAGCTTAACGGAATGAACTATTCCACCTTTATGAACGGTGTTAAGAAGGCCGGCATCGACCTCAACAGAAAGATGCTCTCCGAGATAGCCGTTAATGATCCCAAGGGCTTCACCGCCATCGTTAAGAAGGCTCAGAAGGCTCTTGAGAAATAAGCTTAATTTAGTTTGTAAAAGCCGCTCTTCGGTTGAAGAGCGGCTTTTTTTTATCTTTATACAAGCACATCGGAGCTGTTGCCTTCAGGAGCTTTTTTTCGACACGAATTCGGACATTCCGAGTCGGGGAAGCAGCCTTTTCACAAGCAGCGGTATTACAATGAGCTGAACGGGCAGATTTATTGCGAGCTGCGGCAGCCGAAGTGTTACAAGCACCTCAAGCAGACCCTTTGTGGGAATAAGCATCGAAAGAAACAGGCCGTTCAGCATCAGGGAGCAGACAAGCTGCTCGGGAAGCACCGCAAGCAGCAGCCGCTTCACCGTAAGCTTTCTTCGCAGCATAAGGCCGTACCATGCGCCGCCGAGAGCCGCCGAAAGCGTGAAGGGAAAAAAGTATGCGCCCGTGGGAAAAAGCAGCGCACCGACAAGATCTCCTACGGCAGCCACGGCTGCGCCTCCTACGGGGCCCAGACAGCAGCCTGCAATGACGGTGGGAATGAATGCGCTGCTTATTTTGAACAGCTGTGTGTTTACCGAAAGAAATCTGCCGCAGATTACATTGAGCGCCGCAAGCATGGCTGTAAGCGCAATTTTTTCGATATACGGTCTTGTTTTTGACATAAATATAAACCTTCCTTATCACAGAATAGCTCTCTGTCCGATAAAGGAGGTGATCTCTTTATTTAACAGCGGGATGCATCGAATGAACCGCAAGGGTGAATATACCGCTTTTCGTCCCCGAGGCAACTCCCCGTCCTCAGGGCACTTACAGTCTTGATAAGACCGACGCTCATTCTCTTACTCTGTTTTACAAGTGTATTCTATCACGCCGAGAACAAAGGGTCAAGCGTTTTTAGATATTAAGAAAAACTATTGAAATTATGCCGAGGATAAAGCCGAGTGTGCCGATACGTGACACCTTTTCCTTAAATACCGTGACCGAAGCGATAAACACGACAATCATTCCGCCTGCCGATATAACGGGAAACATGATCGCCGTGGGGAAGGAGCTTGCGTTAAGCAGCATTACGCCGAGGTTGACAAGACCGTTGAGCAGACCGTAGGTGGCGGCAAGATGAGAGCCGTGTCGTGCGGCAAAGCGACGCTCCTG
>CAZDEI010000214.1:0-2291 GCA_964504325.1 uncultured Eubacteriales bacterium
CTCGGAATAGAGCTGTTTTGCGAAAGAGCCGATGTTTCGGGTGAGGCGGCCTCAAGCGGAGAAAGCCTTGAGCTTGCAGCTCGGCGAATAAGATACGCTTTCCTTTTTCGGGTCTCGCCCAACCGCATAGCTACCGCTCATACCGCAGATGATAATCTCGAAACGGTTGTTTTCAATCTCTGCAGAGGCACGGGACTTTCGGGCCTTACGGGAATACCTCCGGTGCGTGAAAGGATCGTGCGTCCGCTTATTTACTGCACGAGGTCAGACACCGAGAGGTTTTGTCGCGAGCGCGGAGTCGAATTTCGAGTGGATTCGACAAATTTGTCAGATGAATACAGTCGAAATTATATCAGGCATAATATTATTCCGCACTTAAAAAAATTAAATCCGTCGGTGGCCTCCTCCACGGTCGAGGCCTGCCGTACTCTGGCTGAGGATCGCAGTCTTATTGAGGCTGAGGCACGCTCGGTATTTGAGGCTGCCAGAAGCTCGGTCGGAAAATACAATTCCGAGCTTTTCGCGACAGCCGAGCCGTCACTCGCCAAAAGAGCCGTGATGCTTGCCGTATCCGAGACGCTCGACGCTTCGGCAGACAGAGGCACGCTGGAGGCGATATATTCAAGCTGTGTAAAGGGCATCGGCAGAGTGAATTTTCACGGCAACAGCTTTGCCGAGGTGAGCCACGGTCTGCTGACGCTTGCCGCTTCGAATCAGCCTCCCGAGCTTTCGCTGACATTGCCGAGTGAGGATTTTTCCGAGCTTGTGCTTGACGGATATCGCATTTTTCTGTTGAATTCAACGGAATTTGACGAGTTTCGTAAAGTTCACAAAAAGTTATTGTTTAGCGCATTTGACTATGATAAAATAACAGGCACGGTGCTTGTAAGGCACCGTAAAGAGGGGGACAGCCTTCGCCCGGTGGGCAGAGGCTGCAGAAAAACACTTAAAAAGCTTTTTTCCGAGCTGAAGCTTCCCGTTTGGGAGCGCGAGCGGATGCCGATAATCACCGATGATGCGGGTCTGCTTGCCGTCGGTCACTGTGCCGTTGACCAAAGAGCTGCGGTCACCCGTGATACAAAACGGATCTTGGTTACGGAAGCACTTTAGGGGAGTAGATTGTTTTGATTAACGAAAATATAGAAAAGGTACTTATAGACGAGAATAGGATTGCCGAAATCTGTGAAGAGCTCGGAAAGAAAATTACCGAGGATTACCGCGACAAGGATCTGCTTGTAGTCGGCATTCTCAAGGGCTGTGTTGTCTTCTTTTCGGATCTTATCAGAAGGATCGACCTTGATTGCTCTATCGACTTTATGGTAGTTTCCTCCTACGGAAATGCCACCGAATCAACCGGAACCGTTCAAATACTTAAGGATCTCAGTGTTGATATAAAGGGCAAAAATATTCTCGTCGTTGAGGATATTGTGGACTCCGGAGTTACTCTCTTCAACATTAAGAATGTATTTCTCAAGAGGGGTGCCGCCGATGTTAAAATCTGCACCTTTTTGGATAAGCCCGCAAGAAGAAAGGCCGACATCAAGGTGGATTATGCCGGCGCACAGATACCCGATGAGTTTGTAGTCGGCTACGGTCTTGACTATGCCGAAAAATACAGAAACCTGCCCTATTTAGGTATTCTTAAAAGACAGGTATACGAAAAATAAAAGGAGAACGACCTGTGAAGAAAAACATAAGAAATCTGCTGCTGTATATCGGTATACCGATAGTGTTCATTGTGGCAGTTGCCCTCGTTTCGGCAAGCGGAACGAGCAAGCAGGGAAAGCAGTATTACGAGATTGTCGAAATGATAAAGAATAACGAGGTCTCGGAGTATTCACTGAATCTTTATTCGGGTGAGCTCAAGTATGTCCTCCGTGCAGACGGAAAGACCTACAGATACGATGTTGCTTCCCCGAGCCTGTTTGTTGAGGATGTTTCCGAATATGTTGAAAACAACAATACCGAAAACAGGGAGGATTCCGCCAAGTACATCAAGTACGACTATAAGAGCGGAAGCGGACTTTCGTGGCTTGTCAATATAATCCCGAGTGCCATCATGTTTATAGCGATGATAATACTCATTGTTATATTTATGAGGAAAATGGGCGATGCGGCAGGCGGCGGCGGAGCTATGAGCTTCGGCAAGATCAAGGCACGCAAGCCGTCGGAGGACGGTCGAAAGACGACCTTTGCCGATGTCGCCGGTGCCGACGAGGAAAAGGAGGAAATGAAGGAGCTTGTCGACTTCCTTCGCGATCCATCCAAGTTTAACGAGCTCGGCGCAAGAA
>CAZDEI010000215.1:0-2274 GCA_964504325.1 uncultured Eubacteriales bacterium
GTCTCGGGGAGCTCGTCGATAAGCCTGCAAAGTGCCTCAAATTCGCCGTCCGAAACGCTTTTCAGGGGATAATCCTTCCACAAAACCGTTCTGCGCTCGGCCGCAAAGGGAATGGAAAGCACCGCGGAGGAAACCTCCGAGATCCGCTGCTCGCCGTCGAATTTATTGAAATTAAAGGGGTTGTCGGTGACTCCGGCGGCGTTGTAAAGCAGGGTGAGCGCCGTACGGGCGGCATATGCCTCACCACCGTAAAAAGCATACACCGAGCGGATTTTTTTAGTTCTCAGCTCTGCACGAAGCTCTGCCTCTGTCATACGGTACTCCTCCTTTTTAATCAAATAAGCATTATTGCCAGCTGCAGAGTCAGCATGGCTGCAGCCGTGGTTCCGGCGGCCTTGAGGAATTTTGCGGCTGAGATTTCACGGCCGCTGAAATACACAAAAGCGATAAAAGCCGCGGCCACGGCAGACATGGCGATTGAGGGAAGCGAGCTGTATAGCCCGTAGCTGTAGGGCAGCCTCGCTATTAAAAGTGCCGCTCCGCGTATATAATAAAGCACAAGCTCACAGACTTGATACAGTGCGCCCGAAAGAGCTCCGCCGACGGTAAGATCGGCTGCCGCGGCAAGCATTCCGAGCACGAGTGCAAGGGTTGCCGCGAGAGATATTGCAACATTGGCGAGCACCGCTACATTGGATACCGTGCCGAAGCTTGCAATCTGTACGGGATAGGCTCCCACCGAGGCACATACAGATGTCAAGGCGGTTGAGCAAATGTATTTGAGCAACGTACCGAAAATCCCACCCACTTTTACAAGACCGTCGGTAAAGCGGCTCACGACGGGTGACAGTATAAGAATTCCGAGCATTGCGGAGAAGGAGAGCTGAAAGGAAATTCCGAACAGCATATTGGGCTTTACCGTGAGCATTACAAGCGCCGCAGCACCGAGTAGTGTCAAGCTGTCGGCCCGCCTTTTGAGCATCGCCGCAGACAGGGCCGCTGCCGTCATTATAACGGCACGGATCGAGGAGGGCGAAAAGCCGCTCAGTGCGGTGTAAACGATTAAAAAGGGTGTTATGATGAACACTCTGAAGCGCCTTCTTATGCACAGCGCGTTAAGTACGGCGCCCAAGGCCGTGCAGAGCACCGACATATGCATGCCCGAAACCGCTATCATATGAAGCACGCCGCATTTGGTAAAGGCATCGGCCGTCTCGCTGTCAAGAAGGTCGTTGCCGCCGATAATGAAACCTGCCAATATTCCGCGCGTGCCCTCCGAAAGTCGCTCGGTTATCGAGCGTCTGACCGCGACTCTGAGTACAACGGCATATTTATATGGTCTGAAGCTCTCGCTTTGACCGAGATTTTTAATTCCGGAGGCCGATGCAGCCACATAGCACTCCTCCGAAAAAAACATGTTTTCATATTTACCGTCGAGCTCAGAAAATTCGACGGTCGCCCTAATCCTGTCAAAGGCCGAAATGCTTTTGTTTTGCGAGTATATGTAAAGCTTGATTTTTTGAGGCGCACCCGCTATGCCGATTTCTTCCGTCTCGACATAATACCTCGCCGCATCCTCAAAGAGCTGCGGCTCCTCGATCACACAGGCGGTGACCTCGGCTGTTCTTCCCGTGAGCAGTGCCTTCTGCCGTGTCTCATTCAGGGCGGTGAAGCCGTAGGAAATAAAGACTGCAGACGAAGCAAACAGGCAGATCGCGACCGAAAAGGCCGACCTGTAGCTGCCGTGAAGAAGAGCAAGGGCCGTTGCCAGGCAAAGGGTAAGTGCTATAACGGCGAGCACGGCCATCGTCGGAAGGTATCTCAGCACGAGAAGTCCGGCGGAGGAAAGCATGCCTGCCGTGAACAGTACTCTTTTCACCCGATTCAACAAACCGCCCGAGCAAGCGGGCGGAGCTGTATATGTTTATTTGAAGAAGAGGGGAAGCTTTTCGAGGAATATCACATCGGTGCGCTCGGCGGCGTCACCCTCGGCGAGGACAAAGCAGGAGGCAGCCTCGATTCCGCCTGCCTTTTCGACAAGCATTCTGACGGCATCAAGCGACTCGCCCGTGCTGACGACATCGTCAACTATCAGGGCGCGCTTGCCCTTGAGCTTCTCGGCATCCTCACTTCCGAGATAGAGCCTTTGCTCGTGGTCGGTGGTAATGGATTTAACACGAACACAGATGGGCTCCGACATATAAACCTTGGTGCCCTTTCTCGCAACGACATAGGGCTTGCCCGACTGTCGGGAAAGCTCGTATGCAAGAGGAA
>CAZDEI010000216.1:0-2266 GCA_964504325.1 uncultured Eubacteriales bacterium
GGAGAAATATGTCGAAAAAACGGAGGAATTTCCGTGCCGACCGATTGTGACAAATCCGAAAGCCTCGGTTTCGTAATGAAAAAGATAAGAGAGGTGCTGAAAAATGAAAGCAGCAAATAAGCGTGCTTGCGAGCTGATCTGCTCGATAAGCGGTGGAGAGACCGCAGCGTCCACAGACCGATTAAGGGAGGAGCTCGGCTTTGACAGCATGAAGCTGATTCGACTCATGATAGCGCTTGAGGAGGAGCTCGGAATCACACTCTGTGAAGCAGATATGGATCCGAGCCTATTTGAAACGGTGGGGGCTGTCGCAAAAATTGTCGAAAAATATACGGAGAAAAGAAAATGCAGCTGTGGAAATACATAAAGGCGAAAATGCTCGAAAACAGCGGCTCACTGTTTGCCGAAAACGGCAGCTCTTTTGGCTATGAGCAGGTGATAGAGCAGGCCGAGCAGCTTGCGACAAGGCTCAAGGGAGTCGGCTGTGCGGCGCTTTGCTGCTCCTCGGAGCTTATGCAGGCGATCGGACTTTTGGCTTGCCTTGCCGCAGAGGTGACAGCCCTTCCCGTGTCCGTGCGCTACGGTGAAGAGCATGTCAGGCGGATAACCCAAGCAATCTCTCCCGACGCGGTCATAGCCGATGACGGCGACGAGCTACATTTGGTCGCTTGTCCCGACAGTGCGTTTGTCCGACCGAAATGCCGGCCGGCACTGATAATGTGCACCTCGGGAACCACGGGAGCTCCCAAGGGTGTCATGCTGACAGAGCGGAGCATACTTTCAAATATCAAAGCGGTGAACGGGTATTTCGGGCTGTCGCCGTCCGACCGAATTTTAATTTCCCGTCCGCTTTATCATTGTGCGGTGCTGACTGGAGAGCTGCTTACGGCTCTTTCGGCAGGTGCGAATATTTTCTTTTATTCGACAGGCTTCGACCCACTTGAGCTTTCGAGGCTGATTGAAAAGCAGGGGATCACCGTTTTCTGCGGAACCCCGACCATGCTTTACGCTCTGGCAAGGCTATCCTCGGCAGAACGGCTCAAGGGTGTGAAAAAGGTGACGGTGAGCGGAGAGTGTCTTGACGGTGAAAGAGCCGATCGAATATGCGGAGCCTTTAAGGAGGCTGAGATATATTCGGTTTACGGGCTTACCGAGGCCTCAACGCGTGTCTCCTGTCTGCCACCCGAGCTTTTCAAAGGGCATTCCGACACCGTCGGCTTTCCGCTACCCTCTGTGCAGATTAAGCTTTGCGACGAAAGGGGTGAGGCTCTTCCCGCAGGTGCCGTGGGTCAGCTCTGTATAAGGGGAGAGGGCATTACCGCAGGCTATTACGGCTCTCCCGAGCTTACCGAAAAGGCCTTTGATAACGGGTGGTTTAAAACGGGGGATCTTGCAGAATTTACCGAGGAGGGGCTTATAAGGCTTCACGGAAGAATCGACGGAATGCTCAACCGTGCCGGAATGAATATCTATCCCGCCGAGGCAGAAGCGGCAATGTATCGTGATCCCCGTGTACGCGAGGTCTGCGTTTTCGGAGAGGGTGAGGGCAGTGAGCAAAGACTGTGCATGAGCGTCTCCGGAGATTTTTCGAGCAAAAGCGAGGTGCTTGAGGCGGCAATAGGGCTGCTGCCTGCCTATGAAATACCCGACAGAATATTTCTTTACGGGGAGCTGCCGAAAACCCCGTCCGGAAAGCTTAAGAGGGTGAAAAGCAATGCTTGAATTCGAAAAAAAGCTGCACCTCGGCGAGGGTGAATACCGCATACTGTTATCGGCAATGGGAAGCGGCGACAGCCTTCTGCAAACAAATTACTATTACGATACCCCCGAGCTTGAAATGAACAAAAGCGGAATCACGCTCCGTGTGAGAATAAGGAACGGTAAAATGACCGCCGAAAAAAAGCACCACGGAATAGATAAGGGTGAATGCAGCCTGGAGAGCAGCTCAAGGCTCGAAGGCCTGCCGAGCACCTTTCCTCAGCTGCCGCGCACCGCTCTCATGGGCAGACTCGACACCCTTCGCACGGTGCTGCTGAGGCTGTCGAATGTAACCGTTTTCGCCGACGAAAGCTCATATCTCGGCATCAAGGAGCATGAGCTTGAGGTCGAATATCAGCTTGGCGCAGAGGCTCAGGCAAAGGCCTCCGTGAGACTGTGCGAGGATATATTGAGGCTTTTCGGAGGGCTCGGCCCCGAGGGAGCCCTGCTCGGCCGTTGCGGTGCGAGCAAAAGCAAATCAGAGCGCTTTTTTGAAAGATTGCAGATG
>CAZDEI010000217.1:0-2259 GCA_964504325.1 uncultured Eubacteriales bacterium
GCTCTCGCTGTACCGCCACCTTACATAAATACTTCGTTATCGCACCTCGGCTAAATGCCTTGCCCTCTTTTTGAGGTGTGATATTAATTTCTTTTTATATTGCAAAATCCGCCGACAGAGTCCTGTCGGCTTCGAGAGGATCGGGCACAAAGGCTTATCGGTGCTTATTTGCTCCTTTTGTAGGCCTTAACGCCTGCCTTCAGGCGCTCGAGCCCGTCCTTCAGGGTTGCACGGGGACAGGCGATGTTAAGCCGCAGAAAGCGGTCGCCGTTTCCGCGGTACTGCTCGCCTGCCGAAAGGTAGAGTCCCGTGGTCTGTCGAAGCTTGTCGGCAAAATCGGAGGAGCTTTCGGTAAGCCGACTGCAGTCAAGCCAAAGAAGATAGGTGGCCTCGGAGGCTGTAAGCGACAGCTCGGGTATGCTTTCCTTTATATATTCGGCGGCAAAGCTCTTGTTCTGCTTTATATATTCCCGCAGAGCATCAAGCCAGTCCTCGCCCTCTGTAAAGGCGGCAATTGCCGCATCGACCGCAAAGGCATTCGGCTCAGCAACCTCGTCGGTGTTGAGAGCGCGCCAAAGCTTATGTCGCAGGGCGGGCTCGTGAACATATACCGCAGCGGTTTGCAGGCCCGCAATATTGAATGCCTTTGTCGGAGCAAGACAGGTTACGCTGATATCACGGCAGGTGTCGGAAACCGAGGCAAAGGGAATATAATCATGCCCGGGATCGGTTAGATCGCAGTGTATCTCATCCGAAATTACGGTTACATTGTGCTTTTTGCAAAGCTCACCGATGGCAAGCAGCGTTTTTCTGTCCCAAAGCTTGCCGATGGGATTGTGCGGATTGCACAGAATCAGAAGTGTGGCCTGAGGATCCGAAAGAGCCTCCTCAAGGGCGGAAAGGCTTAAGCTGTAGGCCTTGCCGTCAAAGGAAAGCGGACATTCAAGCACCTCTCTGCCGTTGTTGAGAATCGAATTGAAAAAAATATTGTATACGGGAGTTATCACGACCACCCTTTCGGCAGGGGTGGTGAGCTTGCGCACGGCAGAGGATATTGCCGGAATAACGCCTGTGCAGAAGATGAGACCGTCCTTATCCATTTTAAGACCGTGACGGCGTTCCCATCTGTCGGCATATGCACTGAACCATTCCTCGGGCACCGTTGAGTAGCCGAAAATGCCGTGAGCCGCTCTTTTCTCAATTGCCGCACGTACTGCGGGTGCAGTGGGAAAATCCATGTCGGCCACCCACATCGGAAGCTCGTTTTCGGCAACCTCCCATTTGTAGGAGCCGGTGCCGCGACGGTCGGTTATTTTATCAAAATCAAAGGTCATATAATTCACCCCAAGAGCTGTTTCTCGCCGATGCTGTCACAGCTTATCACGGTTGCATCGGTAGCTACCTTTCCCGAATCAAGGATAAGTGTGCCGATTTCATCGGCCGTAATCTGTCCGCTCTTCGGGTTTAGCACGCTTTCGACGCGTCCCCTTATATCGGCATTTACAGTCGAATATTCAAAGGCGAGGGTCGTGTTGAGAAGACGGCAATTTTTCATCACGAGCTCATCAATATAGCAAAGCCCCTGCAGGCTTTCGATGATACAGTTTATAAAGGTGAGCCTTTTTGCATTCCAGCCGATATACTCGCCCGATATGAAGGAGTTATGCACGGTGACATTTTCGCTGTTCCAAAATGCATCCTTTGTGATGAGCCTTGAGGAGCGGATTTCGGCGTTTTTTACCCCATCAAAGGAGTAATTTCCGTAAAGAGTCAGTCCCTCTATATCCATATCCTCGGAATTCATGGCGAAATAATCGCCCTTTGCGGTGATATCGCGGAGCTTGACGGAGCTACAGCTCCAAAGCGTTTCCTGAGCATTGGGAAGACTGACCCTGCTCAGGGAGATATCTGAGGAGCGGCGGAAGCTCTTGGGAGCCTCGATTGCCGAATCGGTAATCGATATGCCGTTTGTGTACCATATTCCCGCGCGTGCGGTGTCGGCAAAAACGGTGGAGCTCACCGTTATATTATTCGAATACCACAGCGGGTATTTCCACTTGAACATACAGTCGCGAAGCTCAATATCACGGCTTTCCTTTAAGGGCGATTCACCGTCCTCAAAAATAGTATTTGTTATGTACAGCGACTTTTCGCCGAAAAGAGCGCGTTCGCCGCCGAGTATTGCCTGATCGATGTTTTTCAATAGAGTCACCCTTTGCTTGAATTGCATTTAACATATAAATTATAATACCTCACGGC
>CAZDEI010000218.1:0-2208 GCA_964504325.1 uncultured Eubacteriales bacterium
GCCCTGAACAACGACTCTGCTGTTGAAGCGGAGAATTCCGACCGTCTTCGCACGCTCGACTGCGTGCACGAGAACCGCCGAGGGCTCTATGAGAATTCTCGAATCGAGATCAAGCTCGCTGACATTGAATACCGTTGAGCCCTCTCTTACGAATATGTAATCCGAGAACCAGCCGTTAAGGTGAATATCGTCATCGGGAAGGAGTCCGTAAACATCCGCTCCGCCGACATTCTGCTTGTTAAGATCGAACATGGTGATATCGGGATTATCCTTGAAGATCATGCAGGTAACGACCTTATCACCGATGTGAAGAGGCTTTCCGGCGCTGTCGGTCTTGACATTTTTACCCATTGCGACGATTTCGCCTGTTCCCTCGTGTCCGAGAGCCACGGGTATCATGCCGAAGGGATCGCGCTTAAACTCATGAGCATCGGTACCGCATACGCCGCAGCCCTCAACCCTGACAAGAATGTCTCCGTCGCCGAGCTTAGGTATGGGGTATTCCTTTATATCGAAGTGCTCAAGCTCGGTAAGCACGGCAACATGAGCCCTTTCGGGAATGCCCGCCGAGGTAGGGGCAGTCGCTGCCGAGGGATGCGCCTCGGCCGAATTCATTGAGCTGATAACACGCTTGACTATCTGCTCAATCTCATTAGTGTTTATATCCATATTAATCCTGCCTTTATTAAAAGCTTTTTGTAAACAGCTCGGCACCGAGATCGCCAAGGAGAGTATCCTGCTCAGCGGTTCCGCCGCTTACTCCGAGACCGCCTACAATACGGCCGTCCGAGGTGCAGAGGGGAACTCCGCCTCCGAAGATCACTATCCTGCCGCCGTTGGTATTCTGTATACCGTAGAGGCTTCCGCCCGGAGCGGCGAGATAAGCAAGCTCCTTTGTAGGCAGCTTAAGTGCCACCGAGGTGAACGCCTTGTTCTCGGCAATATCACGGCTTGCGATGTAAGCACCGTCCATGCACTGAACGGAAATTATATTTCCGCCCCTGTCGGCTACCGCAACGACGACCTTGACGCCGAGCTCGGCAGCCCTGAGCTTTACGGCCTCCGTCAGTCGAAGTGCATCGTCAAGTCCGAGCTCCCTTTGGGGAAGCATGTGCTCGCGAACCGCTTTTTCTATAGCTGCTGCAATACTTTCGGTATCCTGCATAGCCACACCGAAAATCACTTTCCGAGCTGTGCGAGAACCTTTTTGGTTATCTCGGCAACGAGATCCTCACTTGCTCCGCCGCAGTTACCGCTGCAGTTACCGCTGCAGCCGTGGCAGCTGGGCTTGCCCTCCTTGGCATTCGGGCAAAGATCTGCGGGATGCTTACCCTTGAGGCCGAACTGACGGCGAATCTCATACAGTCTCTCAACCTGAGCGTTGGAAAGCTCCTTCGGTCCGCCGAGCATCTTGGAGAGGAAGAGAAGCTTTGCATAGAACTCAACAGACTCCATCTTATGATATGCGTTCAAAAGAGAATCCGAGAAGGTAAGAGCACCGTGATTTTCAAGCAGCACTGCATCGAAATGCTGAAGATACTTTTCAACTGCATCGGGGATCTCCTCGGTGGAGGGAGTGCCGTATTCCGCAATCGGAACGCAGCCGAGAGCAATAACCGCCTCGGGCATTATGGGCTGAGTGAGCGGAATGCCTGCGATGGCAAAGCTGGTGGCATAAACGGGATGAGCATGAACAACCGACTTGACATCGGGTCTCTGCTTGTAAACTCTCATGTGCATTTTGATCTCGGAGGAGGGCTTGAAGCCGGGGTTAGCCTGGATAACCTTACCGTCCTGATCGACCTTGCATATGTATTCGGGGGTCATAAAGCCCTTGCTGACGCCGGTCGGGGTGCAAAGAAATTCGTGATCGTTGAGCTTAACGGAGATGTTACCGTCATTGGCGGCGACCATTCCCTGTGCGTATATGCGCTTACCGATGTCACAGATTTGTTTTTTGATTTCGTACTCTGATGCCATTTTTATTTCTCCTTTATACGCTTTTTTACATAATGATTATATAACGCTTTCAAATAAAAGTCAACATACAAATGTTGTTTTTTGTTGTTTTTAATTTAAAAAATTGTTGATTTTTCGGTCATTTTCCGTAAAATCGTTTTCTGAAATCCTTTTTCGGGTCGTATTCCTCAAGAAAGGCCTTCAGCTCGGCGATTCCCTCACCCGTGACCGAATCGACTCTGAATATTC
>CAZDEI010000219.1:0-2207 GCA_964504325.1 uncultured Eubacteriales bacterium
CGGTATTGTCAGCGGCACCGATATCCGTGTTATCGCTGACGGAAGTGATGAAAAGGCAGCTGTCGAAGCTCTTGTAAAGCTTGTTGAATCAGGCTTTGCCGAATAATTTCCGGTATATCGGAATGTAAAAGAGTGACCGCTCGGTAATAACCGAGCGGTCACTCTTTTTTTTGCTTTAATGACAATCAGTCACGGAGCTGGCTGTTGTAAAGACCTGCATATATTCCGTTTAATGCTATAAGCTCGTCGTGGGTGCCCTGCTCCTTTATCTCGCCGCGGTCGATCACGGCAATTCTGTCTGCGTTTTTAACGGTGGAAAGCCTGTGCGCGACCACAATGGTTGTCCTTCCGTTGCACAGCTCGTCAAGGGCCGACTGAATAAGCTGCTCGGTGACATTGTCAAGAGCGCTTGTCGCCTCATCGAGAATAAGCACGGGCGGATCCTTGAGAAAGACTCGGGCAATGCTCAGTCTTTGCTTCTGTCCGCCCGAAAGCTTTACGCCGCGCTCTCCGATAACCGTGTCGTAGCCCTCGGGCAGAGTCATTACATAATCGTGAATGTTTGCACGCTTGGCAGCCTCTATGACCTCGGCCTCGGTGGCAGAGGGTCTGCCGTACAGAATATTATCCCGTATGCTTGCATTGAAAAGATATACATCCTGCTGAACGATTCCGATGTTGTCTCTGAGTGAGCGAAGAGTGACCTCGGCTATATTCTGTCCGTCTATGAGTATGCTGCCCTCTTTAACGCTGTAGAAGCGGGGGATAAGATGGCAAATTGTTGTTTTACCGCCGCCGGAGGGGCCTACAAGTGCGTATTTTTCGCCGCGCTTAATATCAAGCTCAATGTTTTTCAGGACATCGCGGTCGTCATCATAGCCGTAGGTCACATTCTTGAATTCGATATGTCCGTCGGCTCTCTGCATTTCGGTGGCATTTTCGGGATCGCTTTCCACCTCGGTATCAAGTGTTTCAACAAATCTCTCAAAGCCGGTTACACCTGTCTGGTACTGCTCCATAAAGCTGATCAGGGTCATAACGGGACTTATAAAGAGGTTCACCGATACCACAAAGGCCGAATAATCGCCGAAGCCGATTGCTCCGCTGTACAAAAACAGACCGCCTGCAATCAGCACTATGACATTGAATATATCGGTCACAAAGGAGGTGGTTGAGTGGAACTTACCCATTGCATTATAGGCATCCGTGCGAGCCTGAACAAATTCCCTGTTGCCCTCCTCAAACTTCTCGGCCTCGATTTCGGCATTGTTATATGCCTTTGTCACGCGTATTCCCGAGATGCTGCTTTCAAGTGAGGCGTTTATCTGCGCGGTTGACTGACGGCTGCGCATAAAGGCGTTTCTCATTTTCTTGCGCATTACGGCCGCGGCGGTTACCAAAAAGGGAACACAGGCGAATATAATAAGCGTAAGCGTCAGATTAATTGTCGCAAGATAGGTGAAGGAGGTTATTACGGCAATACTTGAAACTATCAAATTTTCGGGGCCGTGATGTGCAAGCTCGCTGATGTCCATAAGATCGTTTGTCATGCGGGACATAAGCTTACCCGTTTCGTTTGAATCGAAAAAGCCGAAGGGGAGCTTTTCGAGATGGTTGAACATATCACGCCGCATTTGAGCCTGCATACGCACACCCATAACATGCCCCTTATACTGAATAAAATAGTTAAGAAGCATTCTGACTATGTATATTGCCAGCAGGGTACAGCCGGCTGCGACGATCATTCCGTATTTGCGCTCGGGAATAAATTCGTTGAGCATGAGTCTTGTGATGATAGGATAAAAGATTCCTATTGTAGACACAATAAGTGAGGCGCCTATATCCATCGCAAATAGCAGCTTGTGCGGCTTATAGTAGCTTAAAAATCTCTTTAACATTGTATTCTCCGTATTTTGGATATGCTTAATGCTTGAATTTAAGCTGACCGCCCGATTAAGCCGAGACGGTCAGCATTGCTTTGAAAATTATTTGCTTGATGAAATCTCGGGAGCGGCATTCTTGGTTATGACATCGTGTGCGCCGCCCTCGATTATGCTTGTTGCCGAAACAAGAGTGAGCTTTGCCTTCTGCTGAAGCTCGGGGATGGTAAGAGCTCCACAGTTGCACATTGTGGATTTCACCTTGGAAAGCGAAATGTTAACATTGTCCTTGAGAAGTCCGGCATAGGGAACATAGGAGTCGACACC
>CAZDEI010000220.1:0-2204 GCA_964504325.1 uncultured Eubacteriales bacterium
ACCTCGAGAAGGCTCTTCTCGGGAGCGACCTTTGAAAGCTCTGAATAATCAAGCACGGTCATTCCGCGAAGTCCCGGAGTAGTAGGCTTATAATGCTTTATTGCCATTTTATTCACTCTCCTGTTTTGGCTTAGCGGGGAATCGGCTTCCCCATACATTGCCCGGAATTTTTCGTTCCGATTATCTCAGTCCCTCAAAGAATTCGATCGGCTTGGAATCGCTGCTGAGGGTGACAATTGCCTTCTTCCAAGAGGAAGTATAGCCGGCATATCTGCCCATGCGGCGTTCCTGTCCGCGAACGTTGATCGTGTTGACCTTAACGACCTTGACTCCGAAGGCCTTGCTTACGGCGTTGGCAATGGAGATCTTGTCTGCGTTCTTCGCGACCTTGAAGGTGTACTTCTTATTGCCGATGCCTGCCATGCTCCTCTCGGTGATGACGGGGGCAATAATGATGTCATGCTCGTTCATTATGCATAAACCTCCTCGATCTTGAGTGCGGCGTTCTTTACGATTACAAGGGTGTCGGCATTGAGAATATCGTAGGTGTTTACGGTATTCACGCCGGCAGTCTTTACGCCGGGGATGTTTGAGGCACTCTTTACGGCATACTGCTCGGTTCCGTCGAGAACGAGAAGAGTCTTGCCGTTAGCGCCGATGGCCTTGAGGCAATCAACAACGGTTCTGGTCTTGTATCCGTCGAGCTTGAGCTCGTCGAGGATTACGAGAGCGCTGTTAGCTGCCTTGTCGGAGAGAGCCGACTTGAGAGCGAGTCTCTTGACCTTTTTGTTGAGTGTGTAAGAGTAATCTCTGGGCTTGGGTCCGAGAGCTATACCGCCGTGAATCCACTGAGTGGCACGGGTGGAGCCCTGTCTTGCGTGACCGGTGCCCTTCTGTCTCCAGGGCTTGCGTCCGCCGCCGGAAACCTCCGAACGGGTCAGAGTGGACTGTGTGCCCTGACGCTGATTTGCAAGGTAGTTGATAACCGCTGCATGCATAACGGCTGCGTTGGGCTCAATACCGAATATCGCGTCGCTTAAAGACATATCGCCGACCTTGTTGCCGGCCATGTCGAGTATTGCTACATTAGGCATATCCTACACTCCTTTCCTTAAGCCTTGACGCTGTTCTTGAGAACAACGATTCCGCCCTTGGGGCCGGGAACGGCGCCCTTAACGGCGATTAAGTTGTTTTCCGCGTCTATCTTTACGATGTCGAGATTCTGAACGGTAACGCGCTCAGCACCGAGATGGCCGGCCATCTTCTTGCCCTTCATAACACGGGAGGGGGTGCTGGAGGCTCCGAGAGAGCCGCCGTGACGGGCAACGGGGCCTGTACCGTGACTCATCTTGAGTCTTGAGAAGTTCCAGCGCTTGATAACGCCGGCATAGCCCTTACCCTTGCTGGTGCCGATCACATCGACCTTGTCGCCCTCGGCGAACACATCGGCCTTAATGATATCTCCAACCTCATACTTCGTGATGTCCTCAAAACGGAATTCACGAAGAATTCTCTTGGGAGCTACATCTCCCTTTCCGAAATGGCCCTTCATAGGCTTGTTAACCTTAGAAGCCTTCATCTCGCCGAAGCCGACCTGAACAGCCTCGTAGCCGTCGTTTTCAACCGTTTTCTTCTGGCTGACCACGCAGGGGCCTGCCTCGATAACGGTAACGGGGACGACCTTTCCGTTTGCGTCAAAAAGCTGGGTCATGCCGAGCTTTTTTCCAACGATACCTTTCTGCATTGTTTATCCTCCTAAATGGTTATTGGTTGACAATTCTGCCAACTTGACCTGCCGTAAAGCCGATTAAAGCTTTATGTCGATATCGACACCGGCGGGGAGCTCAAGACCCATCAGAGCCTCAACAGTCTTGTTAGAGGGTCTGAGTACGTCGATAAGCCTTTTGTGTGTTCTGGATTCGAACTGCTCGCGGCTGTCCTTATACTTGTGAACAGCGCGGAGGATCGTAACGACCTCCTTCTCGGTCGGAAGCGGCACAGGACCCGAAACGCGTGCGCCGGTGCGCTTTGCGGTTTCAACGATCTTCTCCGCTGCCTGATCTACGAGAGCGTGGTCATAGCCCTTGACTCTGATCCTGATCTTTTCTTTAACTGCCATTGTAACGCCTCCTTAAAGCTTGGTAGGGCGGGCTCACCGTCGAAGTTTTTACACCGAGCCTCGTGTTTCACAAAAGCCCAACATA
>CAZDEI010000221.1:0-2186 GCA_964504325.1 uncultured Eubacteriales bacterium
GAATATCACAGTCGTATATTTCAAGGCTTGAAAAAAAGATTATAAGCAGACTTCGCCGCGAGCTTGACAGACAGACGCAGAAAACAGTTTGACCTGGGAGCACACGAGCAAGCAGTGACTTTCGGAGGCTTGGCTGACAGTAAAAAGAAAAAACACGATTGTCCGATTACGGGTGATCGTGCTTTTCGCTATATAAGCATATTCCCTTTTGCCGGTCGCTGAGCCTCAGCCATGACATGGAATATTGTCCGGATAAAAGGCTTTTTTATTGCTTAATTCATCACTCGGAGCATAGCCGAAATGCTTGATATAAGCTCGGTAAAAGGCGGAATAGTCGCCAAAGCCGCAGGTCTCACAGACCTCCTGCGCCGAGCGTCCGTTGCGTAGCCCCTTCCTTGCGGCGACAAGTCTTTTTTTGGTTATATATGCCCACGGGGCGGCACCCGTTGCCTTTTTGAAGCTTCGGCTGAATTGTGACGGAGTCAAATAAAAATATCCGGCAATGCTCGGCACGGATTCAGCCGATGATACTTGTGTCACTCTTTCTTATCGGCATTCTCCGCAGAGAAAAGCATTCAAGGCTTAATCTTGCGGGCAGTATGCTCTGCTTTGCCGGTATTGTCGCCTTTCAGCTTTGTCCCTGAATACAAAAATCAGTTAGAAGGGTGCACGGAGCAGAACCGAAAAAATATTAAATTCCGGTTGATTATTGTCTGTGGATTCGGTATACTTTAAGTGAAATAAGACTGCGGTCTTTAAAACCGATGCTTAAAGGAGAAGTAAAATGGTTGACATAATCAGAGAACCGGATATTGTCAGGCTCATCTGTGAGGAGGAAAACGGCGACGCCGTCGTTAAGCTCGACATCCGCGAGCGCAGGCTGTATGTAAGCCTGACTGCGGACAAGAGCCGTCCGAAATACATAATGCTCAGATGGAAGCACAGAACGACCGAGCCCACCCGAATAATGGGCGATAAATGGGAACGCTCCTATGCGGATTTGGAATGGCACTCTCTCAACGGCGAAATCTTTATGCCGTGGTATTTTCTCGCAAACAGCGGCGACGAAACTGTCGGCTGCGGCGTGCTTGTTCAGCCCAACAGCATGGTTTCCTTCCAGTGCGATGCCTCGGGCGTTACCGCGTGGCTTGATGTCAGAAACGGCGGCAGGGGAGTAAGACTCAACGGAAGAACCCTTGAGGCTGCGGTATTCGTATGCGAGCATTACAACGGCATCTCCGCATTTAAGGCCGCGTGTGAATTCTGCAGGGTAATGTCTCCCAAACCCCGCTTACCCAAATATCCCGTTTACGGAAGCAACAATTGGTATTATGCCTACGGAAAGAGCAGCAGAGAGGAAATCCTCAGCGATGCCGCAGTTATATCCGAGCTTGCGGGACAAAACGAGAACAGACCCTTTATGGTTATTGACGACGGCTGGGAGATCAACCCCGTTGCGGGCCCGTGGCGTCCCAATGAGAGATACGGAGATATGAAGAGCCTTGCCGAGGAGTTCAAGAGCCTCGGTGTAAGACCGGGTATTTGGTTCAGGCCTCTTAACGATCTCGAGGCCTTCGAGCAGCATCCCGATTGGCGTCTCAAAAAGGGTAAGGACGGAGAGAAAAGCAGCTTCCTCGATCCCTCGCATCCCGAGGTTAAGGAATATCTGAGGGGCGAGATGACCAAGCTCAGAGAATGGGGCTATGAGCTCGTAAAGCACGATTTTTCAACCTATGATATGTTTGATCATTTCGGTATCGAGCTCAACGGAAAGATAGCCGTTGAGGACGGCTGGGGCTTCTACGACGACACCAAGACAAGTGCGGAAATAGTGCTTGATTTTTACAGACTGCTTCGCGAGGCGGCACAGGATGTACTGATACTCGGCTGCAATACCGTTTCGCATCTCAGCGCCGGAATCTTCGAGCTCAGTCGTACGGGCGATGACACAAGCGGAAGAAGCTGGGGCAGAACAAGAGCCCTCGGAGTAAACACTCTTGCTTTCCGTCTCTGTCAGAATGACGCCTTCTATAAGGTCGATGCCGACTGCGTGGGTATTCTCGAAAGTAACATCGATTGGAGGCTTAACAGACAGTGGCTCGAGCTGCTGGCAAAGAGCGGCTCACCTCTCTTTGTTTCGGCACAGCCCTCGGCGCTTACCGATGAAATGAAGAAGGATCTCAGAG
>CAZDEI010000222.1:0-2185 GCA_964504325.1 uncultured Eubacteriales bacterium
CACCTACAGTGATGCGATGTATCTTGCGGCAACACACATCTTCGGCAGTGTGAATGCCTGTGTCGACGCCATGAACGAAAGGGCTGCTCAGCTCGGACTTGAGGACACGGTATTTACCGATATAAACGGCTTTGAGGCCTCGCAATATTCGACAGCCCGTGAGCTTGCGGTGATTTTCAAGGCGGCCTGCGAAAATTCGGTTATAAAGGAAATAATGAGCACGAGGAAATACACCCTTTCGGCGAGCGGAGGCAGAGCGACCGCAACCGAAACGCTATCGGAAATCAGCTTTTCGAATTCCTGTATGCTGCTGAATCCCGCAACCGTTCATTATTACAACAAAATCGTAGCGGGAAAAACTGGCACAACCGATGTTGCCGGCAGATGTATAGTGACCCTTTCCGAGGAAAAGGGTGTGCGCTATATATGCGTTTTACTCGGCGAGCCGGTCACAAAGGAAAAGGACGAAAACGGCAACACCGTCAGGTATGATTTCAGAGATACCAAAAATCTCGTTAATTGGGCGCTTACCGGCTTTTCCTATAAGGAGGTGGTTTCGGTCGGCGATATCATTTCCGAGGTCCCCTGCCTTTTGTCGGACGATACCGACAGGATTTCGGTCGCCGCGGGAACCGGATTGTATGCGACCCTTCCGATTAAAAGCGACAGCTCGACACTTGAATTTAAGTGCAGCTTCGATAAGGAGGAATACAAGGCTCCCATCAGCTCGGGCGATCCCATGGGGACAGCCGAGGTACTTTACGGCGGTGAGGTCATCGGCACGATCTCTCTTGTTGCGGCAACCGATGCCGAAAAAAGCACAATTCAGTCGATAAAGCAGCTGTTTCTTTCAATAGTCACATCTAAGGCTTTCAAATCAATCGTTTTGGTCATAGCCGCGATCATAGTCGCCTTTGTGATCACAATTATAGTAATTAATACTTCACGGCACATAAGGCGCTCTAAAAAGGTTCACAAGGATAATTATAAATAAGCCGCAACGGAGATACAATTATGAAAATTTACGATATTTCACAGGAGGTCTTCGGCTCTCGGGTATTTCCGGGGGACCCTGCGCCCGAGAGAAGGACACTGAAATCAATTTCCGACGGCGATATATGCAATTTAACCGCCTTCGGAATGTGTGCACATAACGGCACACATATCGACGCGCCCTTTCATTTTATAAACGGCGGAAAAAGCATTGATGAGATATCCCTTGAGGCATGCGTGGGATCGGCCTATGTTACCGAGCAGTCAGGTGCCGTCACAGCCGAGGCTGCAGCGGAAATCATCAAAAAGGCAACCGAGCTGGAGCCTGCCTCAGCTAAACGAATTCTTATCAAGGGTGACGCAGAGGTATCACTTGAGGCTGCAAGGGTGTTTGCCGACGCGGGACTGCTTCTGCTTGGCAACGAGTCACAGACCGTTGGACCCGAGGCCTCGCCGATCGCCGTACATCAGCTGCTTTTAGGTAAGGGTGTGCTTTTACTTGAGGGAATACGCTTATCTGCAGTGCCCGAGGGTGTTTATTTTTTGAGTGCGGCACCTCTAAGCCTTAAGGATGCAGACGGCTCACCCTGCAGAGCACTGCTTATTGAGGACGGTATGCGAAAATCTTAAATACAATCAGATAAAAAGCAAGCGGAAGAGGTAGCATTACTTCTTCCGCTTACTTTGTGCTTAACAGCTGTTAATTTTTGAGCCTTGAAACAATACGGCTTATTTCTTGGGGAGAATCTTTTCTGCACCGCCCATGTAAGGACGGAGATAAAGCGGAATATTGACGCTTCCGTCGGCATTAAGATTATTCTCAAGGAAGGCAATGAGCATACGGGGAGGTGCGACAACCGTGTTGTTAAGGGTATGTGCAAGATATTTCTTACCGTCGGCTCCTGCAACTCTGATATGAAGTCTTCGTGCCTGAGCATCTCCGAGGTTGGAGCAGGAGCAGACCTCGAAATACTTCTTCTGACGGGGAGACCATGCCTCTATATCGCAGGATTTAACCTTAAGATCGGCAAGATCACCCGAGCAGCATTCAAGCTGACGAACGGGAATATCCATTGAACGGAAAAGCTCAACGCTCATTTTCCACATTTTTTCATACCAGTCCATGGAATCCTCGGGACGGCAGACAACGATCATTTCCTGCTTTTCAAACTGATGGATTCTGTATATTCCG
>CAZDEI010000223.1:0-2180 GCA_964504325.1 uncultured Eubacteriales bacterium
TCCCAAGGGTAAGCTGACGATCGATGACGGCTGGGATCTTCGCCATCCCGTGAAGGAAAAGGTCTACGGAAATTGGCAGATCAACACCGAAAAGTTCCCCGATATGAGGCAGCTTGTTAAAGATATGTCCTCTGCCGGCTTTTTGCCGGGACTGTGGTTTGCTCCCTTCACCTTCACTCCCAACTGTGAGCTTGCCAAAAAGCACCCTGAGCTTGTCGGAGAAAACTGGAATCAGGATGCCGAGAATTATGATTCTCAGAGCCTGATGTTCATAAAGCCGTCTCCGATTCTTGAAAGCTATTATGATGAAATATTCGGATATTATACCGATTTGGGCTTTAAGAAATTCAAGCTTGATATGTCATACGGCAACAAGAGAGAAATGAAGGAGCTTCTTAAAATGATTTACAGCTCGGTTAAGAAGTTCGATAAGACCGTTGAGGTTGAAGCCCACATTCCCGATATATTCATCTCAAGATACTGTGATACCGTTCGCATAAACGATGTTGCGTTTGATGAAAACGAGGTTTGGAGATCGGTTACGATGGAGCATTACAAGGTCTGTCGCTACTCATCTCATGACAGAATCCTTAATTTGGATCACATCGGCACAAACACCCCCGAGCCGAAGGCAAGTGATTACCTTGCGCACGCGCGCCTGCTGCTCGGTCTTGAGGGCGGATACCCCTGTGTTTCTCTGCTTCCCGACAGATTTGAGGATCCTGCGGTCGCCGAGGAATATGTAAGCCTTATTAAGTCCCGTTATTCTAAATAATATGCTTGGATCTGCTGCTTTACGGCGGCGGATCCGTTTTTTGATTAATATTGACACCCTAAGTCCGAATACACTGATTTTCGGATACTATTTTACTTGAATAAGTAAATAAAATATGATATCATAAAATGACATGATAATGTCCTAAGGAGGAGATCCGATGTCCGATAAAAGACCCATAGGTGCTTTTGATTCGGGTTTGGGCGGCTTAAGTGTGGTCAGAGAACTGCAAAAGGTGCTGCCTAATGAGGATATAGTGTATTTCGGCGATACGGGAAGGGTGCCGTATGGTACAAAAAGCCCCGAAACCATACGCAGATACGCTGCAGAGGATGAGGCCTTTTTACTTTCAAAGGATGTAAAGCTGATAATTGCCGCCTGCGGTACCGTCAGCTCGGTTGCCTCAAATACAGCTGCCTCGCTTCCGGTTCCCTTTCTTGAGGTGGTGACCCCGACCTGCAGAGCTGCCGTTAAGGCTACCTCGTCGGGAAGAATCGGTATACTCGGCACACCTGCTACCGTTGCAAGCAAATCCTATGAACGGCTGATAGCGCGTCTTTTACCCGAGGCACGGCTGACAGCAGTTGCATGTCCGTTGTTTGTGCCGCTTGTCGAAAACGGTTGGATCGGCAAGAATGATAAGGTCGCTTTTGCCGCCGCCGAGCGGTATTTGGCAGAGGTGAAAAGGGCAGAGGTGGACACTCTTATTCTCGGGTGCACGCATTTTCCGCTGCTTGCGGACATTATCGGCGAGATTATGGGTGATAGAGTTACACTTATCAACTCGGGGAAGTGTGCGGCCGATGCAGCCGTCGAGCATTTGATCAGCCATGGAATGCTAAACGAAAACGGTAAGGGCGATTTTAAGTGCTATGTCAGTGATCGAAGCGAAAGCTTTTCGGAAACGGCATCAATACTTTTGGGCAGAGATATGCACGGAGAGGTCGGCTCTGCAGATGTCAGCGAGCTCTCTCGCATATGAGGGGATAACCATGCTTTCGGAAAAATTGATTGAAATTAAAAGTGTTACCGTTGACGGTGAGGGAAACAGCGATGTTATCGAAATGACCACCGTCGGTAAATACGGAGTCAAAAACGGAAAGGTCCTTATGCTTTACGACGACAGCGCCTCACTCGGTGCGCAGGGAGTTAAAACCACTCTTCATGCCGACAGCAAAACTGTTGTTCTCAAGCGTAGCGGAGCTCTCGAGTCGCGTCTTGAAATAGAAAAGGGTGAGCGACATCAGTGTCATTATTCCACTGTTGCGGGCGATCTTGCAATCGGAATTTTCGGCGAGCTGCTGGATAATCGCTTGGATTCAAACGGCGGCAGACTGACAATGAGCTACACAATTGATGTAAATTCCGAGCTTTTAACGCGAAATAATGTTGAAATTACGGTGAA
>CAZDEI010000224.1:0-2174 GCA_964504325.1 uncultured Eubacteriales bacterium
TCTGTGAGGGTCATTACAAGGATATTCTCAAAGAGGCCTTTACCACCTATCTCGGCTATGCTTGGGTGGATATTGACGAGAGGTGACGGATATGATCAGCCTCGGCATCGACATAGGCGGCACGGGCTGTAAGTGCGTTGCCTTTGAGCAGGGCGGTCGGCAGCTTTCGCTCGCCTATACCGAATACCCCGTGAAATCGGGAGCCGTGACACTTTCACCCGAGTTGCTTAAGGCTTCGGTCTTTAATGTGATCCGTGAATGCGTCGACGGTCTTCCAGAGGTGAGTGATATAGTCGCCGTTACCGTTTCCTCCTTCGGAGAATCCTTTGTCGCCCTTGACAGGGAGGGAGTACCCGTCGGTGATATAATAATGTACTTCGGGGCTTCGGAATCGAAGGGCTTTGATGAGCTTGTCGAACGGGTGGGCAGTGAAAAATTCGGCAGAATATGTCGAATTATGCCCGACAGCTCGTATTCTCTTTCGAAAATGCTTTACACCCTTGAGAACTCACCGCGCCCTATTGATAAATTCCTTTTTGTGGCCGGCTACATTTGCCATGCCTTAAGCGGACGGGCGGCTACCGATGTCTCGCTTGCCTGCAGAAGCCTGTTATATGATGTGAAAGGGGGCTGCTGGTCGGAGGAGCTGCTTGCCGATTGCGGTATAGCCCTTTCACAGCTCCCCGAGCTTCTTCCCGCAGGCACCGACCTTGGAGAAATCCTTCCCGAGGCTGCAGAGCAGCTCGGTCTGCCGCAGGGGGCACATATAGTTCTCGGCTGTCACGATCAGATAGTGAATGCGCTCGGCGCGGGCGTTGACGGAGTTGCCGATGCTGTTGACACCTCGGGCACCTGCGAGTGCCTGACACCGCTGTTTGCCTCTGTTCCCGAGTCCGTCGACTTTCTGTCAAACAGCTTTGCCACGGTGCCCTACCTTTCGGGCAGGGGCTATGTAACCTATGCCTACAACATTTCGGCGGGAAGCGTGATACGCTGGTACAGAAATGCCTTTGCCTCCCATTTGAAGGAGGACGGCAGGAGTGTTTACGATGTGTTAAACGAGGGCGCACCGAGCGAGCCGACAGGGCTTATAGTGCTTCCCTTTTTGCAGGGAATGGGCGGAACCCCCGAGGTCGACCCCTCGGCCACGGGAGCTATAGCGGGGCTTACCACAAAAACCGATATATATGAGCTTTATCGCGCAATATTGGAGGGCATAACCCTTGAAATGCGCTATAATCTCGAAAAGCTCCGTGAGTCGGGAGTGGCTGTCAACCGTCTGTTTGCCTGCGGAGGCGGTGCCCGCTCGAGGCTTTGGCTGCAGATAAAGGCGGATATTCTTAATTGCGAAATAATTCCCGTGGCCATTGAGGAGACGGGCGCAATGGGAAGTGCCGTGCTCGGCTTTGCCGCCGTGACGGGTGAGGATCCCTTTTCGCTTGTCCGCCGCTTCAGAAAATACGGTGAGACGGTCTACCCGAATCGGCAGGTCGGAGAAATATACGAGGAAAAATATAAAAAATACAAAAAATTAAGAGCAGTATATAAGGAGATCTGAAAATGCTTATTACACTTAAGGAGGCTTTGGCTCTTGCCGAAGAAAAAGGAATTGCCGTCGGCGCATTCAACACTCCGAATCTCGAATGCATTACGGCGGTGCTTAAGGCTGCCGAGGAGCTTAACACTCCCGTGATAATCAGTCACGCCGAGCTGCATGAGGAGGCCGCTCCGCTTGATATTATAGGTCCCGTCATGGTAAGCTGCGCCGAGAAAGCCGGTGTGCCCGTCTGTGTGCATCTTGATCACTGCGAGACGCTTTCATATATGAAAAGAGCGCTCGAGCACGGCTTTACCGGAGTTATGTATGACGGAAGCCTGCTGCCCTACGATGAAAATGCCGAGAACACAAGAGCGGCCGTGAAAATGGCAGGGGAGTACGGAGCAAGTGTCGAGGCGGAAATAGGACAGCTTGCCTCACGCGAGGGCGGCAGCGGCGAAAATGCTGGAGGCCCGATATACACCGACCCCGAGCTTGCCGTGAAATTCTGTAGGGAAACGGGTATTGATGCCCTTGCACCGAGCTTCGGCACCGCACACGGAATATATAAGTCGGCTCCCGTGCTTGATCTTGACAGAGTGCGTGTCATATCCGAAATGACAGGTCTGCCTCTTGT
>CAZDEI010000225.1:0-2165 GCA_964504325.1 uncultured Eubacteriales bacterium
CAGGTGATCTTGAGGTCGGCAGGTCCGTAGTAGGTATAATCGGTACCGTTGTAGCTAACGGTTTCACCCTCTATACCGTTGAGGATGATTGCACCCGTACGATCGGAGCTGAGAAGACCGAGCTGTGTCATTGAATATACATCCTGGTCATAGGCAGTTTCCGCAAAGAAGGGTGAGAATTTGCTTGAGAAGGGAGAATATCCCACGACAAGCGGCTTGTCATCCGTCTTCTTACAACCGGCGAAAAGTCCGACGACCATAAGAAGAGCAAGAACGACAGAAAAGACTCTCATTGCGCTTTTCATTTTCTTTTTCTCCTTAAATAAGAATTTATAATTATCGGCCCTTAGAACCGTAATTACCGTTTGTTGCGCGGCTCCCGCTCGGGCGAGTGCCGCTTTTTTCTTTAATGCGCCTTTATCCCTCCGAAGAACCCTTTTCGGGCGCTTTTCTTACAAACTCGGTTTTTTTAAGCCTCAGCACGGCAAGCGGAGCCGCTACGGCCACCGCAAGCTTTGCGGCGATATAGCCGAGTGTGCCGACAAGCATGCCGCAGAAGCCGTTCAGCAGGACATACAGCAGCGTACATACTGCGCCGAGCAAGGAAAATGCGGAGGCGGCAAGTAGCAGAAACGGAAGCCGCTTTACCGACCTTTCGTAAGCATAATCACGAAGAGGCTTTTCGGAAAGCAGAAGCTTCACAACAGCCGCATCGGCAAGAACAACGGCTATCGCCTCGGCAAGCAACGGAAGTATTACATAAAAGCTGTTTGTCGAGCCGGCAGCCGGAATACAGCCGCCGCCAGCGGTCAGCAGGGTAAGAGCAAGTGCCGTGATTCCGGCGGTAAGCATATATCGCTTCATTCCGCCGTCGGACGGCTCATAAACCGCTCCGCCGTAGGCCCAACCGCCGTTTCCGTCGGAAGAGAATTCATTGAGATAGGCTCGCCTCTTGATCATGTCAAACGATTCCGTTCAGATCAAAGGCCTCAAGCCATTTCTTGGCATTGCCGCAAACGCCCGAGAGGCAGGCCTCATCAAACGGGCTTTGCAGTCCCGCATTGGCGAGAAGCTCAGTAAACACGCAGCTTCCGCCCTGCTCGGTGTAGGCCATGTAATGCTTCCAGGCCTCGGCCTTATCCTTCTGAATCATCGCCCAGAACTGGAGTGCCACCGTCTGTGCCAAGCAGTAATCTATATAATAGAAGGGACTTGAGTAGATATGATGCTGTCTCTGCCAGCCCTCACCGTCGGCATAGAAGGGAATTTCACCGTCAAGCTTAAGCCAGGGCATATATACTCCGAGAAGCTTTTTCCACACGGCGTGACGCTCTGCGGGAGTCATCTCGGGATGGGCATAGACCTCATGCTGGAAATGGTCGACCATGGTGCCGTAGGGTATAAAGGTTACCGAGCCGGCAAGATGGCTGTAGAGGAATTTTCTCGTATCCTCGCCGAAGAAGCCCTCTGCCCACGGCCAGGCGAAGAATTCCATTGACATGGAGTGAACCTCGCAGGCCTCCATTCCGGGCCAAATGGACTCCATAGGCACCCTCTTGCGGTTAAGCCATGCGGCAAAGGCATGACCCGCCTCGTGAGTAACGGTTTCGACATCGTCTCTCGTGCCGTTGAAGTTTGCGAAGATAAAGGGAACCTCATAATCGGCAATGCTTGTACAATAGCCGCCGCCTCTTTTTCCCTCGGTGGAAAGAAGGTCAAGAAGCTCGTTTTCGGTCATTACCTTGAAGAACTCAGCCGTTTCCGGCGAAAGCTCGTTGTAAAAGCTCTTTGCGTGCTCTACGATCGCATCGGCATCGCCGCAGGGCTTGGGATTACCCGAGCGGAACATGAGTGCCGCATCCGCAAAGCTGAGCGGATAGGTCTTGCCGAGGCGCTTTGCCTGCTCTCTGTATATCTCGTCGGCAACGGGGACAAGGTACTTTACAACAGCCGCACGGAATTTTTCGATATCCGACTTTGTATAGCAGTTTCTGCCCATGCGATAATAGCCGAGCTCGGTATATCCGTCGTAGCCGAGCTTTTTGCCCATTGTATCGCGGAGCTTTGTAAGCTCATCGTAGATGCGGTCAAGCTCGGGCTGATTTTCCTTATACCAGCCGCCCTCTGCCTTCCAGGCAGCGAGTCTGCGCTCATCGTCGGGATCG
>CAZDEI010000226.1:0-2143 GCA_964504325.1 uncultured Eubacteriales bacterium
GATATTCACTTTGGCTTTTAAGTAAAATAAAGGCCTTGCAGAGCTGTCGGTGTGATGATATACTGTATATAATATTCCACTTTAAGGAGAGGCTTATGGCAGGCTATCGTTTTTTACGCTTTCCCGACGGAAAAGCAAAGGCCGTCACCTTCAGCTATGATGACGGAAATCTTTCGGATATCAAGACCGCCGAAATACTTGATAAGCATGGCATGAAGGGCACCTTTAACATAATCGATCAGGCGATCGGCGCAAATGCAGGGCTCATGACCGAGGAGGATATAAGAACTCATATTCTCGAAAAGGGACACGAGCTTGCCTGCCACGGATATCGGCATATTGCCCCCGGAAAGCAGCGTGCAATCGGCGGTATCAAAAATATTTTAGCCTGCAGAATGGGGCTTGAAAAGCGCTTCGGTCGGCTCGTAAGAGGCTTTGCCTATCCGGATTCGGGAATAACCGCCTTTTCAAACGGTGCCGATTATGCAACGATCAGACAATACCTCAAGGCGCTTGATATCGCCTACGCACGAAGCCTCGGCGGAGACAACGACCGCTTTGAGCTTCCGACCGATGTGTATAATTGGATTCCGACGGCACATCAGCTCAATCCCGATATTTTTGAGTATGCCGAAAGCTTCTCACGGCCGGTCGAGAGTCTTTATGTTTCCTCGAAAGCACCCAAGCTTTTTTATGTATGGGGACACAGCTTCGAATTCGATACTGTAGGGCTCGAGCTGCTTGAGCGTATATGCAGCGCGCTTGAGGGCGACGACATATGGTATGCTACAAATATTGAAATCATCAGCTATATCAACGCCTACAACAGCCTTATTTTCAGTGCCGATGAGCAAACTGTATATAATCCGACATTATTCGACATTTGGTTTGAGGACTTCGGCGAGAATGCGGCGGGCCTTGTAAGGGTCGCCTCGGGTCAAACGCTGAGATTATCTTGAACGGGAGAACAAAATGGAACAGAAAAAGATAGACAGAATCAATGAGCTCGCAAGAGCCTCAAGAGTCAGAGAGCTTACCGAGGAGGAGAAAAACGAGCAGCGCATACTGAGACGCGAATATATCGACTCGGTAAAGAGAAGCCTGACCGATCAGCTTGACCACACCTCGGTGCTTTATCCCGACGGTCATAAGGAGCGCCTTACACCGAAGGATAAAAAGCAATGAGAATTATTCTTGCAAGCGCTTCTCCGAGAAGAAAGGAAATATTGTCGACGATTTTTCCGAAATTCGACATAATTTGCTCGGAGGCGGACGAAAGCGCGGAGGTCGAAGCACCCGCACAGCTTGTTGAAGAGCTTGCCAGGCTAAAGGCCGAATCGGTATTCGCAAGGCTCGGCCGGCCTGCCGAAGCACTTGTCATCGGCTCGGATACCGTCGTTGCAGCCGAGGGAGAAATACTCGGAAAGCCGACAGACAAGGCCGATGCACAACGGATGATAAGCATGCTATCGGGTCGCTCCCATTCTGTATTTACCGGTGTTTGCCTGATTTCAGAGCAGCTTACCGAGGTGTTTCATGAGGAAACAAGGGTGCACTTCAGGAAGCTCGATGACGCGGAGATAGAGGCGTATATTTCCACCGATGAGCCCTACGATAAGGCGGGTGCGTACGCGATTCAGGGCGCCGCAGGAGCCTTTGTCGAGTCAATTGACGGAAGCTTTACAAATGTAATGGGCTTGCCTGCCGAGGGCCTTAAGCGCAGGCTGATACAATTGAAAATAATATAAAAGCAAGCTCCGAACGGATGCATTCGTTTAGAGCCGAGCGGAGACTTGCTTATTTTCCCGAATATATAAAAGTGCGGAGCGGAGCATTACGGTGATCTGCTCCGCCTTTTTTGTCGACCGGTCAGTCGCCGGTCTCACTACCCGAGGAATTTCTCACAGAGCTTGACTCTGAAGGCTTTTCCACAGCCGCATGCTGAGAGCCGCAAGGGAATTGCACGATAACGGCAAAAGGCCGATGACAAGTCAGGAAAAATATGCTATACTTAACCGTGTAAGGAATGCTTGGCACGGAGGTATATAATGAAAGCGTTAACATATATCGGGCAAGGGAGCTTTGCCCTGACCGACAAGCCGAAGCCGCAAATTGAAAATGCACGGGATGCAATTGTCAGAGT
>CAZDEI010000227.1:0-2135 GCA_964504325.1 uncultured Eubacteriales bacterium
ATATAAAAATCAATCGTTCAATAAACAAAAACAGCGGAGCCGGTTGTTGACAGGGAATAAGAAAAAATTAATTATGAAAAGGCCTTGAATATCGGATTTCAATGTGGTATAAACAGTCTTGAAAGGAGCCTTGCCTTTTTGGCGGCTCGGTTAATTAAAGGGAGATATAATATGAAGCTTGCAACAACGACCTCGGATTTTTACGGCTATACCGAAACTGCGGCAGAGGCGGTAGCCGCCTTTGAGGAAACCGGCTTTAAGCATCTTGATTACTGCTTTTACAATGTGATATACAAGGGCTCGCCCTTTTTAACGGACGACTGGAGGCGTGAGGTGCACGAGGCGGCCGAGACTGCGGCCCGTCTCGGCTTTGATTTTGTTCAGGCACACACTCCGAATTACAATCCGCTTGACAAGGGTGCCGATCATGAGGCGGGAATGAAGGCCCTGCTGCGCTCGATTGAGGCCTGCGGCGAGCTCGGAATCAAAAACACCGTTCTTCACCTCGGCTGCTGTGATGAAATCAAATATCCCGAGGACAGAAAGCTATTTTTTGAGAAAAACCTCGAATTTTGCCGAAGTCTTTTTTCGACTGCCGAAAAATACGGTGTGAACATCTGCGTAGAAAACAGTGCAGAGCAAAACATGGGCGGAAGATATTTTCTCATGACCGGAAAGGAGTGCGCCGATTTCGTAAAGGAGCTCGGCCATCCGCTCTTCCATGTCGGCTTTGATGTCGGACATTCCAACATGAGAGACACCGATATTTATACCGAGCTTGTCAATATAGGTGATGAGCTCAGAGCACTGCACCTTCAGGATAATTTCGGTACATATGACGAGCACATGCTGCCGCTCATGGGCTCGCTTGATACGGATGCGGTCATGCAGGCACTTATCAAGCTCGGCTACAACGGCTATTTCACCCTTGAGGCGGACGGCGTCTTTACGGCAACGCCCGGCTTTCCGCATGGAAAGAAGCTTTCGCCTTCTGTCACCGAGCGCAGGCTTTATACACCGTCGCTTGAGCTGAAAAGGCAGCTTGAGGCGCTGTTTTACAGTACAGGCAAATATATTTTGGAGCAGTACAGCTGCTTTGAGGACTGACACTTGCGAGATTTTCACTAAGCGGAAATCGCATGAAAAAATATTTCATATAAAATCACAGAAATAGGTTGACTTTTGGAAACAAATGTGATACAAAAACAGTGCAAGAACCAATAGCTTTGCGGAGAATGTGCCATGAACACAAAAAATCATTCCGAAAAGATCATTCCCAACATCGTCGAAAACGAAGCGGACTTTATCGAAAATCACGGAACGGAGGAGGTTCTGCTCACCGAGTCGGACAACTACCTTTCCGCCTTTTACAAAAACAGTCAAAATCCCGCAAAAACACTTCTGCTGCTTTACAAGGGCAATTATTTGCGGATCCTTTTGTCCTTCCTGCTGCTTGCGCTGCGAGATGTAATAGTGCTGGTGGCACCTATCGTCACCTCACAGATCATCGACATTGCCACCAAGGGCGGAGAGGGAGCAATCGAAAAAATATTGGTGCGCTTCGGCGTGCTTGTCCTGCTTATTCTTTTCAATATGGTCATGGGCATTGCCTCGGGAAGAATCTCGAGCCGTTTGCTTCGCCGTGTTGAGGCTAATATCCGCTCGGTCATGATAAGAAAGCTGCAGATGCTTTCACTGAATTACTATAAGCATATTCAGTCGGGAAAAATGCAGTCCAAGCTTTTAAGAGATGTCGAGGCGGTTACCGAAATGTCGAGATCGCTTATCGGCAATAGCGGGATTTTCCCCGTGATTTACGGTCTTGTCGGTGCGATAGTCGTGACACTTACCACCAACAGGGTCGTCAGCATTTTCTTTGCGGCCATGGTGCCGATAGCGGTGCTGATTATGCAGATCTTCCGCAGAAGACTGTCTAATGACAACCGCCGCTTCCGTGAGGAAAATGAAAACATGTCGGCCAAAATGAACGAGATGATGGAGCTTATCCCCGTGACCAAGGCACACGGCCTTGAGGATAAGGAGGTCTCGGTGATGGAGTCGCGCTTCGGCAAGCTTGCCTCCGCAGGCTACAGGCTCGACAAGACCAATCTCGTGTTCGGAACCGTGAACTGGGC
>CAZDEI010000228.1:0-2133 GCA_964504325.1 uncultured Eubacteriales bacterium
GGTTTACTTCGATAATGTTACCATTAAGCCTATCTGAGTATCCGAGTGATATTCATTTGCTAAAGCAGTATCACCCCGCAATCCGAAAGGGCTGCGGGGTGATTTCTTAATATATAAAAAAGCAGGCGAGCCTTGTGAAAAGACTCGCCTGCTTTTGTGCTTTTATAGCTAAATAACCGTGTTGATCGGTCTTCCGCTTGAAAAAGCTTCTATATTTTCGGCTACCGCCCTTATCAGACGGCGCCTTGCCTCGGGTGTTGCCCAGGCAATATGGGGCGTTATAATGCAATTTTCGGCATGCAGAAGGGGACAGTCGGGTGACATCGGCTCAACGGTAAGTACATCAAGCCCCGCACCTGCAAGCTCTCCGGCATTAAGTGCCGCGCAGAGTGCTTCCTCGTCTATAACTCCGCCTCTTGAGGTGTTTATCAGGTAGGCGGTCGGCTTCATAAGGGCAAGTGTTTCGGTATTTACGGCCTTAAGGGTTCCCTCGTTAAGGGGACAGTGAAGGGTGAGAAAATCGCTTTGCTTAAACAGTTCTCGCTCGCCGACTGCCTCGACGCCGTCAACCGATTTAGGAGTTCTTGTGTAGGCAACCGTTCTCATGCCGAAAGCCTGTGCCGCTTTAGCCACGGCAATGCCTATGGTGCCGAGTCCGTAGATGCCGAGGGTTTTTCCGCTCAGCTCTGTCATGGGAAAATTCAGCATTGAAAAGCATTTTGACCTTGTCCATTCGCCGTCGGCAGTGGAGGCAGTATATTTTGAGGTGCTGCAGGCAAGGTCGAGAATAAGCGAAAAGGTGAGCTGCACGACCGAATCGGTTGAATAGCCCGGCACATTGCAAACTGTTACGCCGTGTGCTGCGGCATATTTCGTATCGATATTATTATATCCCGTCGCAAACAGGCCGACATATTTGATCCCCGTTTTTTGCATAATCTCGGAATCAATTACGGCCTTGTTGCATATAACGGCGTCCGAGCCCGTCGCCGCACTTATGATCTCCTCCTTGGTGAGTATGTCGAAATATGAAACCTCGCCGAGACGGTCGATCGGCGAAAAGTCGATATCACCGTTTGTTACGGTGCATCTGTCAAGCACTGTTATTTTCACTTTTTTTCTCCCTGCCGCCTGCGAAGTCGGTGGTATTCCTTATACGCAAGCTCCTTTTTTGAATCTCCGAACACGAAATATTTTCTCTCCCTGAGATCGTCGGGCAGGTACTGCTGAGCAACATAATGTCCCGGATAATCGTGCGGATAGAGGTAATTTTGCCCCTTTTCCGCGGCATCGTCACCGTCAAAATGCTTGTTTTGAAGCTGTCGGGGGACTGTGCTGCCTCTTCCGGCCTCAACATCTGCCCAGGCTGAGGCTATTGCATTGTAGGCCGAATTTGATTTCGGACTCAGCGCAACGAGTATAACGGCATCCGCAAGCGGAATGCGTGCCTCAGGAAGCCCTACCATAAGTGCCGTATCGACCGCGGCCTTGACTATCGGAAGCACGGAGGGATCGGCAAGCCCTACATCCTCGGAGGCGCAGACGAGAAGTCGCCTGCAGGCAATGGGAAGCTCACCTGCCTCAAGCAGCTTTGCAAGATAAAACACCGCCGCATCGGGATCGCTGCCGCGCATGGATTTCTGAAAGGCCGATATCGTATCGTAGTGCCCGTCACCTGCGCGGTCGTAGCCGAGCGAATTGCTTTCGAGAGCCTGCCGTGCAATGTCAGAGGTTATATGTCTTACTCCATCGGAGTCGGGAAGTGTTCCGAGAACACAGCTCTCGGCGGCGTTTACGGCCTTTCTTACATCTCCTCCGCAGGCCTCGGACAGGCGCAGAAGAGCGGCCTCGTCAATCTCCGCTTTGCCGTATTCCTCACCGAGTGCATCAAAGGCTCTTTTGACGGCGGGAAGAATATCCTCTGCCGTTACCTTTTTGAATTCAAATACCGATGAGCGGGACAGAAGAGCACCGTAGACATAAAAATACGGATTCTCGGTGGTCGAGGCAATCAGTGTAATGCTACCGTTTTCAATGTGCTCGAGCAGGGTCTGCTGCTGCTTTTTTGTGAAATACTGAATTTCATCGAGATCAAGCAAACTACCGCCTGCGGCCTCCAGGCCGGAGGTGCTG
>CAZDEI010000229.1:0-2127 GCA_964504325.1 uncultured Eubacteriales bacterium
TTATAAATATCGCATCCGACATGGAGGTGTGATTGAAGCACAGCACAAAGCCGCCGTCCTGCGGTATATTTTCCCTTCCGTACACGGTGCATGGAAATATCGTCTTTGAAAGAGCTATCATGATCGCTCGGATAAATCTGTAAAAGGCTCCCATAGCCGTCACCTCTCAACAGCCGCACGAATAACGGCCTTTATCCTTTCAACCGACTCCTGCGGTGTATTTCCGGTGGTATTCACGATTACCGAATCGGTCGCGGGACGAAGCGGCGCAACCGCCCGGTTGGAATCGTTTTCATCACGCTGCAGGATATCGCGAAGCACCTCATCGAAGCTGATGTCGGGATTTTTGAGTATAAGCTCCTCATAGCGACGCCTTGCCCTCTCCTCGGGATCGGCCGTGAGGAATATCTTAACCTCGGCATCGGGAAGCACAACGGTCGCAATATCGCGGCCGTCCATTATAACATCGTGCTTTTCGGCCATCTCACGCTGAAGTCCCAGAAGGAAGCTCCTCACCTCCGGTATTGCCGAGGAGACCGAGGCTGCCATTGAAACCTCGGGGGTGCGTATAAGCTCGGAGACATCCTCACCGTTAAGCATGACACGCTGCTCCCCGTCTCTGTAAACGATATCGACCGCAATGCTCGGAAGATGGGCGACCGCCGCTTGCCTATCCTCCGGCGATATGCCGCCTCTCAGCAGACTGAGAGCGACCGTTCTGTAAAGTGCTCCCGTGTCGACATACACAAAGCCAAGCTCCCTCGCCGCCTGCCTTGCCACCGTGCTTTTTCCCGCACCTGCGGGTCCGTCTATTGCGACAGCTATCATTATTGAATTACCCTCCCGTTGATTTCAGACGAGTTGTAAGCCGCTCGCCTGCGATGTTGCCGTTTTGTTACCCAACTCAAAAATCGGTCAGGCATTTGCTCCGGCCAAATAGCCGGTTGAAAATGCGATCTGCAGATTGAAGCCGCCCGTGTAGGCGTCGACATCTATGATTTCGCCCGCAAAATACAGCCCGGAAACAAGCTTGGATTCCATTGTAGAGGGCGATATTTCGGAGACACTGACACCTCCCGAGGTCACTATTGCTTCCTCTATGGGACGGAAGCCGAGCGTAACCGCCGACAGATGCTTTACGGTTTTAACAAGCGCCGCACGCTGCTCCCTTGTCACGGCATTGGCCTTGGTGTCAAAGGGAATTCCCGCCGCCCTGACCACCTCGGGTATGAGCCGTCGCGGCAGCAGCAGAGCAAGTGCATTGACAATATCCTTGTTGATGTTTTCCGAAAGATCACGAAGAATTCGTTTGTCAAGCACCGCCTCATCGAGAGCGGGCTTCATGTCTATTTCGATGCGGTAATCTCTTCCGCCGTTTTTTCTCATATGTGCGCTTGCACTCAGCACGGTTGGACCCGAAAGTCCGAAATGCGTGAACATAAGCTCGCCGAAATCGGTATACACGGGCTTTCCCGAATCGGGTGACAGCACCGTCAGGCCGATATTTTTGAGTGCCAAGCCCTGAAGCCGTGCACACCATTCGTCAACCGTGACGATCGGCACGAGCGAGGGCAAAAGCTCGGTCGTCGTATGTCCGAGCGAGCGGGCAAGTAAATATCCGCTTCCGTCGGAGCCGGTAAGAGGATATGAGCAGCCGCCGGTTGCCAGGATCACCGAATCGGCGAAATATCTTTCTCCGTCTGTCGTGCGAACGGCGACGGCCGCCCCGTTTTCGGTTTCTATCTCCTCGACCGTTCCCGTTACAAGTTTAACTCCCGCGCGTCGTGCAGAGCCGACGAGTGCATCGACAATATCGACTGCTCTGTCGGAAACGGGAAAAACTCTGTTTCCGCGCTCGGTCTTGAGCGGAACACCGGCCTTTTCGAAAAAGGCGATCGTATCATCCGAGGAAAAGGCGGAAAATGCCGAATAAAGAAATTTCCCGTTTTTGGTAACCGAGGCTATTAGTCCGTTGAGATCGGTGTTGTTGGTGACATTGCAGCGTCCCTTACCGGTTATCATCAGCTTTCTTGCGGGACGGGGCATTTTTTCGATCAGAGTGACGGAATTTCCCTTTGCGGCGGCAAAATATGCCGCTGTAAGCCCCGCAGGGCCTCCGCCTATGAC
>CAZDEI010000230.1:0-2122 GCA_964504325.1 uncultured Eubacteriales bacterium
AAGCAAAATACCGCCTGCGGCCTCCAGGCCGGAGGTGCTGTCAATGGCGGCACGGATGTCCGCAGTTGAGGCGGTGGTTCCGTTCAGCATGAACAGCTTCATTCCCGAGCGCTTTGCAATGATCCTTGCAAGTGTCGTTTTTCCGACACCCGAGGGACCGTAGAATATCATATTGGGAATTCGACCGCTTTCGATAATATTGCGCAGAAGCTTACCCTCTCCGATTAAATGACGCTGCCCGACCATCTGATCAAGCTCTGTCGGTCTGAGCCTGTCCGCAAGTGGTGATAGCATTGAAAATTACTCCTAAAAATGAAAATTCGGTAAAATTGCTTTGCAGGATCAAAGCGCGGCGAGAACCTCTTGAAGGAAGTTCCAAATTCTCGCGACCGAGCCGATGTCAAGCCTTTCCTCACAGGAGTGAATATTCCTCATGTTGGGGCCGAAGGAAACGGCATCAAGTCCCGGAAGCTTTTGAGAAAGCAGACCGCATTCAAGACCTGCATGTATCACCGAAATGACCGGCTCGGTGCCGTTCAGTCTGCGGTAAACCTCGGTCATTGTATCGCGAAGCTTTGAGGCTTTGCGATATTCCCATGCAGGGTAGGGGGCAAGGCGCTGAGCCTCGGCACCGTATTTTTCGGCAAGCTTGACAAGCGAATAGGCGAGCTCGTCGCGCTCTACCGTCAGGCTGCTTCTGACCGAAAAATCCACCTCAAGCCTATCCTCGTGAAGCTTGACCTTTCCGATATTCAAGGAGGTCTGCACAAGCCCCTCGGTATCGGGACTCATTTTCATGACGCCGAAGGGAGCGGAGGAAAGGAAGCCGACAGCACGCTGTGAGGATTGTCTGTCGAGCGGTTGCTTTTCGGAATAGCCGTACAGACCGAGGCTGATAAGGGCGTTCGGCTCCGCGGCAGCGTATTTTCTTAAAAAGGCAGCTCTGAATTCGGCGACCGCGCGTATTACGGCTGAGCAGTCGTTTTTGTCGAAGAGTATGCCTGCGGTTGTGTGAGAGGTTATGACATTATCCTTTTCGCCACCCTCAAGATAGAGTATATGCAGCTCGGTGATTTCTGCTATTTTTTTGAGCAGTCTGCCCATTACGGCATTTGAATTCGCTCTGCCCTTATTTATTTCGGTTCCCGAGTGACCGCCGCAGAGCCCCGTGACGGTGAGCTCGGCGCATTCGCCTCTGAAGGGAGCACGATTGACTCTCATGCTCGTATAAACCCTGAGGCCGCCTGCACAGCCGACGGTGAATACTCCCTCCTCGTCCGAATCGAGGTTGATAAGCGTCCGTCCCGAAAGCAGCTTTCCGTCAAGAGCGGCAGCACCCGACATACCGACCTCCTCGTCGGTGGTCAGCAGGAGCTCAAGAGGGGGATGCTTAATGCTTTTGCTTTCTGCGAGGGCAAGGCAGTAGGCAACGGCAATGCCGTCATCACCGCCAAGCGAGGTATCCTCGGCACCGAGCCCGTCGGGGTATATGCAAAGCCTCAGCGGCTGAGTGCTCATATCGATATCCGTGCCCTCGCGCTTGGCACAGACCATATCAAGATGACCCTGAATTATTACCGTAGGATGAGCCTCATAGTCTGCAGTGGCCGGAACATAAATAATCGTATTGTTTGAGGCATCGCGCACACACCTGAGACCGTTTGCAGCTGCGACAGCCTCACAGTATCTGCTGACACCCTCCTCGTTTCCGGAGCCGTGGGGTATTCTGCAGAGATTTTCGAAATGATAAAAGACTCTTTTGGGCTCAAGCTCCTCTAAAAGTCGTTTGTAGCTGCTTTCATTGTTTACTGAATTCATTTTTTAATCACCCGTTTTTTTATCAAAGGCAAGAAAATCGGCAAGATTTTCAGCCCGTATTCTTTTTATAAAGCCGCAGCCGATATCCCGAATCAGGGGGATTTCGAGAAAGGGCTCGGTGTTTTTGAAATCGGTGCACACGAGCTCTGCGAGCGTTTCGGTAGGAATGGTGGTATAGGTCGGCAGTGAGTAGGCCGACAGACAGGCTGACAGCCTTTCCGCAGTGCCGGGTCTTGTCAGTCCGGCTCGCTCCGAGGCATCGGTAACCGTTACCATTCCGATGCTTACCGCTTCACCGTGAGAT
>CAZDEI010000231.1:0-2110 GCA_964504325.1 uncultured Eubacteriales bacterium
AAACCATAGGTTTTCGCGATTTTTTAATTTTACTGTTTTACGACCACCCAGCATTCCTCCGTGTTTTTTTGCTTTTTAAGACTGCTTCGCTTGAATCAATAGGTTTCGAGTGCGAGAATAAAAATGTCGCCGTCTGCAACGGGCTGAGAATCGGCACCGTACTGTCCGTACTCGCCGTTTACATATATTGCCCAGTACTCACGGTTTCCGCTGTCGGCCTTAACGCCGTTTACGGTAGTAATCATAAGTCCGTATTCGGTATCGTCGCCCTCTACAAGCTTTTCTGCGGTAAGTACCTCACCGAGATATTCGGCATCGGTGGAATATCTGAAGCTTGTTTCCTTACCGTCAACCCTTACGACAACGAAAATGCTCTTAAGCTCCTCGTCAACCGAAGCAACCGAGGAGGTCTGCGAGGAAGGGCTTTCGGAGGCTGCCGAGCTGTTATCGGCAGCGGTGTTTCCACAGGCTGCAAGTACAGCCGCAGCCACAACGGCGGCGATGAGAAGAAGTATTCCTTTGATATTGTGTTTCATGATTTTTCTTTCCTTTCTGCTTTCTATCGGCTATTATATACCTTTCAGAAAAAAGTCAAGCGAGAAGAAGCCGTCAGGCATTAACTCATTTGAATATCAGTATTCCGAAAATCACAAGTCCGATAGCTATTCTGTAGAGTGCGAAAATTCCGAAGCTGCCCTTTTTTATGTAGCTCATAAGGAATTTTATGACTATCATTCCGACAATAAAGCTTGCCAAAATACCGCAAACGAAGTTCAAATCAAACGAAAAATCGGGAATCTTGGCAACTGCCGCCGCCGCAACCATAGGTGCCGAAAGCAGGAAGGAGTACCTTGCGGCGCTCTCTCGGTCAAGTCCGTACGCTCTGCTGACGGTCATCGTAATGCCAGAGCGCGAAACACCCGGAAAAACCGCGGCAAGCACCTGCGAAAGACATATCATAAAGGCAGGCTTAAATTTAAGCTCACCGAGCGTAACGGTGCTTTTGGCTTTCTTATCAACAATATAAAGTATTACACCCATGATTATGAGTGCCGCGGCAATAAGGCCCATTTCAAGATCTATGCTGTCACCGACAAGCTTATCCTTAAGCTTGTCAAATACAAGAGCGGCAATACCCGTGGGCACGGTTGCGATAACTATATACCAAAACAGACGGCCCGTTTGTGTTTTCTTGCCGCGAAGGGCAAGCGCACAGCCACCCTTGATAAGCTTCAGCCAATCCTTAAGAAAGTATATAACAATAGCAAAAAGCGTTCCTATATGCAGTGCAAGATCAAAGGATTCGGGTATTTCCCAGCCGAGCATCCACGGCATGAAATTCAAATGAGCAGAGCTCGATACCGGTAAAAGCTCGGTGAGTCCCTGAACTATTCCGAGTATTATTGCCTGTAAAAGAGTCATAAAAAACGGCCTCCCGTAATTGATTTCCTACGCCATTTTATCACAGCACGATAAAAAAGTAAAGTCCGAGGTATTTATATGTCGGGCGTAACAGAATAATTCCGACGGAATAGAATGTTAGAGAAATCAAATGCAAATCATACAGGAGGATATGTCATGGCAGAAATCAAAGCAAACTGTCCGACAGGCTCAACGAATTTTAAGGAAGCCGTTTGCATAAGTGCGGATCGAATATACGATTCGTGCTGTGACAGAGACTGTCTCGAGGATCTTAAGTGCTATTTCCCCGCCGCAGCACAGCAGCTTGTTGCCGAGGCGGAATGTGCCCGACTGCGCTCGGCAGAGGTTGTATACACCAACATAGATGTTGAGCCCGTAAACTTTCACAAGGGCTATTTCAACTGCGGACTGACCTTTTATTTTCTGATAACCGCCGATATAAGCGGCTCGGCGCTTGCCGCTCCTCAGACGGTCAGAGGGCTTGCCTGCACGAGAAAGCAGGTGATTCTTTACGGCAGTGAGGGCTCGGTCAAAACCTATACAGGCACCTATTCCGCCGAGGGAGGAGCTTCGTCGGCGGTGCTTTCGGGTAATGCTCCGCGATGCTCGGTTCAGGTGGTTGATCCCGTTGCTCTTTCGGCACGCATATGCGGCTCCGAGGCAGGCTGCGGATGCACCGGCTGCAGCT
>CAZDEI010000232.1:0-2108 GCA_964504325.1 uncultured Eubacteriales bacterium
GAATTATATCGTCTCTCTGCTCAAGCTCGGCTATCAGCTTGCCTATCCGCTCCTCAAAATCGCCGCGATATTTTGTGCCTGCCACAAGCGAGGTCATATCAAGCCTTATCAAGCGCTTGCCGAGCAAGGCCTCGGGCACCTCTCCGCTTGCGAGCTTGATCGCTATTCCCTCAACAATCGCAGTCTTGCCGACCCCTGCCTCTCCGATTAGGCAGGGATTGTTTTTCGTCCTCCTGCACAGAATACCGAGGGTACGCTCGATTTCCTTTTCCCTTCCGATTGCAGGCGTAAGTCTGCCCTCGGCGGCCGCGGCGGTCAAATCACGGCCGTATAGCTCTGTCACGGAATCCGACCTTGAACGTCTTTTTAGGCTCGCCTCGCCTGCCTCTCGTTTGCGTGCCACTCAGCTCAGTGCTTGAAAGAAATTCTCCGATTGCCGTAGGGTCGGCATTTGCCGAGCGGATAAACCTCACCGCAAAGCTGTCGGTATCGTTCAACAAAGAGGTAAGAATATCCTCAGCCTCCACGCTAAGTCTGCCGGCAGCTCTTGACGAATGCACCGAGGATTCGAGAATTCTTTGCGCGCGTGGAGTAAGCATATCGGGACTCAGTACGGTTCTGCTTCCGAAGCCGACCGACTCGCGTATAGCCGTAAGCAGGCTTTCCTTGGTGACACCGTAGCCGGAAAGCAGCTGGGCTGCGGGAGAGTCGGGCACAAGAAGTATTCCCAAGAGCAGATGCTCACTTCCCACATAGGTGTGCCCCATTTCCTCGGCGGCAAGGATTGCGTGATTAAGTGCCTCGGAGGCTTTTTTCGAAAAGCCGTTAAAATTATATCTCATTTCAACACCTCAAGAGAAGTTATAGCATTAATAGTATATCTGACCCGATGTGTAAATATTGTCTAAAGAGCACCGCCGAGAAAATTTAATTTAATCAACACACAGAGAATGTCCGCCACATAATATGATGTTGAAAGCGGAAAGGAGGAAACGGTATGTGCAACAACGGATTTGGCAACGGATGCGGCTGGATAATAATTCTCCTCGTTATAATATTCTGCTGCGGAAACGGCAACAGCTGCGGAAACGGTTGCGGCTGCGGCTGCGATAATTGCTGCGGCTGACGCGCCACAGCAAAGAAACGGTCTGCTTATATGCAGACCGTTTTTCCTTATTCTTCGACCGATTTTGCTTGACTGATCGTCGGCACTGTTATATAATTATTTGAAAGATCGGAGGTGAACAGGTGGGCAATACAGAGCACAGTGCCGTCATAGCAAAAAATCGTAAGGCTTTTTTCGATTATTTTGTGCTTGAAAGCATCGAGGCCGGAATAGAGCTCTGCGGCACGGAGGTTAAATCGATCCGCTCGGGCGGAGTCAATCTCAAGGATGCCTGGTGCGATATTGAGGACGGCGAGCTTGTCGTAAAGCAAATGCATATCAGTCCCTATGAAAAGGGTAACATATTCAATAAGGATCCGCTACGAAAAAGGCGTCTGCTTGTTCACAAGCGGGAAATAATGCGCTTTGTCGGCCTTATAAAGCAACAGGGTGTCACACTGATTCCCCTGTCAATGTACTTTAAGGGCTCACTTGTAAAGCTGCAGCTCGGAGTATGCAAGGGCAAAAAGAATTACGACAAGCGCGAAAGCATGGCCGTTAAATCCGCAAACCGCGATATCGAACGCGCAATGAAGGAGCGCTTAAGATAATATAAGGGGGCGTAAAGGTTTCGACAGGGAGCCTGAGGCATGAGAAGCGAGCGTCGGTGCGGAACCGACTGAAAATCCGCAATATAAAAATAACCAACAATAATACTGTTGCTTACGCTGCCTAATTAGGCGGCCGTCCGACCTCGGAGTACCGCGACCGAGCAAGGGCGTCGATTAGCGGTGAACGTGAACGGAGGTGCTCCGCGACCCCGTCATGACAAGCGGATACCGAGCCGTACAGCCTGTCCTTCGGCGGTACGGTAAGGGAATTTAAGTTGAAGGACTGCGCTCGGAGAAGCTTGTGAGGATAGCTTTTTGGACAGGGGTTCGATTCCCCTCGCCTCCACCATTAGAGTATAATCCGAACACACCATTCTTCATAGGAATACTGT
>CAZDEI010000233.1:0-2090 GCA_964504325.1 uncultured Eubacteriales bacterium
GTAATTAATTGTAGCTAAGGCTCACCGTGCTAAAGCTCAAGCCTTGAAACATACATATCGACTGCCTCTTTCCAATCACGCATTTCGTCGCCGACGGTGCAGGCAAGCATAAGATTATTCAGCGGAGAATACTGCGGCCTTTTTGCGGGCGTCGGGTATTCCTCGGTGGTACAGGGTAAAACCTGCGCATCAATTCCGGCACGGCTGACCGCTCTCGCAGCGAGGTCATACCAGCTGCAGATTCCGTTACCCGTGCAGTGATATATTCCGTACTCCTCGGTAAGCAGGAGCTTCAGAATATGATAGGCAACATCATTTGCACTTGTGGGATTTCCGAACTGATCGTTAACAACACGGACGGTGCCGTTTTTCCTTGCGGCGTTTATTATGGTCTTTATGAAATTCTTTCCGTTGTAGCCGTAAAGCCAGGCAACGCGGACTATAAAGCTTTGTGAGCAGGCCTCCGAAACATATTTTTCGCCGAGTGCCTTGCTCTTACCGTAAACTCCGCAGGGATCGGTCTGATCCCATTCGCAATAGGGTCTGTCGATATCGCCGCTGAAAACATAATCGGTTGAAACATGTACAAGCCTTGCACCTGTCTCGCTGCACACCGTAGCAAGATTTCGTGGACCTATCGCATTTACCTTCATTGCCGCTTCAAGCTGTGATTCGCAGCCGTTCACATCTGTCATTGCCGCACAGTTAATAACCGCATCCGGCCTGTGCAGGGTAATAAAGGAGCGCACCGAGGCAAGCTCGGTTATATCCATTTCATCAAGATCGGCCGCAACGATTTCACAGTCGGAATACACCGAGCTGATACTGCCGATCTCGGCAGTGCCGCTTTGAAGCACCGAAATCAGCTCACTTCCGAGCTGACCCTTTGCTCCCGTTATCAAAAGCTTCAATCAAATCACCCCTATATTCTTACGATCCTTTTCAGCCACGAAAGGACCACTACAGGCACATAAAGCACCAGCATCACGAGCACCGCAGCCATATAAGCAAAGGCAGCTTGCGGAGACACAAAATAAACGATCGGGAAAATAAGCGCCAAATTCGGCAGATGCACGAGGATATTTATAAAAAAGGTTATTACCCTTCTTATGCTCACTCTGCCGGACTCGGGGGTGGCACACCCTTCGGGAGGAAGCTTTAAATCGTATATCAGCCCGAAGGTTGCCATCGATCTGAAAATAAGATCGGCAACCGCCACCGCCGCCGGAAGTGCTATTGCGGCAGCAGTCGGAATACCTGCCTGTAAAAACGAGCAGGCAAAGCCGAAAAGCATCACGGGATGGCACAGCACATGTGCGGTATAGTCTATCTCGGTTCCGAAGCGCGAAAAGCGCTTTGTTATGCGGGCCACCTCGCCGTCGGAGCAGTCAAATACATACCAAAGATGTATAAAAATCAGTCCCGCAGCCTTAAACCATATCGAGGGAAGCGCAAACAGAATTCCGCCTATAATACCGCTTGCCATCATAAGCAGGGTGATTAAATTAGGTATAAGTCCGAGTCTCAGGCAAAGCCTTGTCACAAGCGGAGACAAAAGGCAGGAATAGGCATCGACGAGAACCGAATCCCAATTAAAGGGGTGCTGATAATTCCTTCTTATTTCCTTGTAGGTCACGGTCTGTCACCCTCCCTTATTATAACCTCCTCACCGTCCGAGAAAACAATGCGCTCGGGATAAAAGGTCACCTGCTTATCGGGCGGAGGAAGCTGCATATAATCTCCGTAAACATGGGTCAGCACACTGTCACCCTCATGCGGTGCGGAATAAGCACCGTCCTCAAAGGGAAGTCGCTCGGCAGGAGAAAACCATGCCTTGGGCATAACAAGCCTTTTATAGTCGTAATCGGTATCGAATATGACATAATTTTCAAGACTGTCATCGCCCCTGTGAGCGGAGCTCATTTTTTTCCAAAGCAGGTGCTCGGGAAGCAGCCTCAGCACAGCTACCGCAAGCCGCTGCTTTTTAGAAAGACTGTTCCTTTCCAAAATGCCGCGCTTGGCGCATATGACGCTTCGACATATGCCGATCACGGCCGCCCTCCTGCGGAGTGCAGGCGAATCTGCTGCCT
>CAZDEI010000234.1:0-2066 GCA_964504325.1 uncultured Eubacteriales bacterium
CTCATAGACTCAACGGCGAGTCCGCAAAGCTGTTCAAAATTCATAACAGTACCTCAATCCTTATATTTCCCGTGGAAATTTTAAGCTGTCTATCCACAGTATAACCGACTTCGTAAAAAACATCATATCACGAGGGATTATGCTTGTCAACACGCAAGCAAAGAAGCGAATTGACTTACCGAAGGATATATTATATAATTCTTACATCAAGAAATGAGAAGGGAAGCTCGGGGTAAATATGATAATTATGTCAGTTGATTTCGGAGCGGCAAGAACGGGTGTTGCGGTCAGCGACATCGGCGAGAGCTTTGCCTTTCCGAATGGAATAATTAAGGAATACAACCGTGACAGGCTTATAGAAAGGCTTGCCGACAGAGCACACGAGCTCGGTGCGGAGCTGATAGTTGCGGGCCTGCCGAAAAACATGGACAGCAGCGAGGGCTTTAAGGCTGAGGAATGCAGAGAAAACGCCCGACTCCTCTCGGAAAAAAGCGGCATTGAGGTCGTGCTGTACGACGAGAGATGTACTACCGTCATAGCACACAGCATGCTTTCCGATAATAATGTTCGCGGTAAAAAGAGAAAGGAAACGGTGGATGCAGTTGCGGCGACAGTTATACTTGAGGATTATCTGAGAGCACGCCGCAACGGCACGGTATAATTGCTTTATATGCAAAAACGGTACAGCTTGTTGTTAGGGCGGTACCGTTTTTCTTTTGAGCTTCGGCGAGATTAATTTTTAAGAAGTGTATAGTTACCGCTTTTCAAGGGCTTTTCAGTGCTTCCGTCGGCAAAGCGGTAATTGCTTTGCGGTGCAATGATTCCGATCATACCGTCGGGCACGCTGACCTTCAACATTACCGCTCGGTCGGTCTTGACCCACGAGGTTTCAATTCGGCCGCAATTGCAGATATAGTAGGCCGAGGCGTCGTTGAGATTCTCGAGAATATGTGGCTTAATATCCACTCTTGTCAGACAGTCCGCCTCCGGATTATAATCAAGCCCTGCTACGCGCTTGGTAAACCAAGCGGCAACATCGCCCCAAAAATGGTGGTTTGCGGAATCAAGCGGCTCGGGCAGGAAGGATTCCCATACTGTAGTAAAGCCCTTGTTAATCATATAGGCATAGGAGGGAAAATCGGGGCGCATTATCATTTTATACGCCAAATCGCTGTAGCCGAAGCTTGAAAGCACATGGAAAATCACTCTTCCGCCCAAAACTCCGGTATCGATATGGTCATCCGCATCCTTGATATACTCAAGCAGTCTGTCAAAGGCTGCCTGCTTTTCCGAGTCGGTAAAGATATTATAATAAATTGCCATTGCCTGAGCGGTTTGACAGTCACCGCTTACCGACATGCTGTTAAAATCAATCAGCCGTTTTCTGAACGACTCATGGTAGAAAGTGCTTTCGGCTTTAGCGTATTCGCCCTCGGCGCTCATGCCTATCCGGTTAAGCATAAAGGAAATTTTATCGGCAATATCGGCTGCCATTATTGTATCGGTAACGGCGAGCGGAGCCTTTATACCGCCGTAGCGGACACCTGCCTGACACCAATCGCCGAGACCTATTTCGAGCAGTCCGTCGGCATTCCTGCGAGTCTCGAGATATTTGAGATACTTAATAAAGGACGGAGCGCACTCCCTGATAATTTGGGTATCTCCGCGGTATTTATAGCAAAAATACGGTATAACCGCCAAGGCACAGTCCCAGGCGGGACCGTTACCCCAATGAAAGCCCCAGCCTCCGGTAGGTATAATACCGGGCAGAGCACCGGCTTGGTTTTGCGCCTTGCAAATATTGCGCAGCCATTCACGGTAGCTGCGTGAAGCGTCAAGCTTGAGCAGGGTTTGCTCGGCGGAAAGTGCGGCATCCGCAGTCCATCCGTTTTTCTCACGATGAGGGCAGTCGGTCGGAAAGTAATGAAAATTAGACAGCACTGAGCGTTTAACAGCCTCAATCAGGGAGGTAACCGTTTTGTCGCTTGTCGTAAAGTCTCCGCAGGAGGCAAGCTCTGAATTGAAAACTATAAAGGTTAAAAGCTCCTCGGTGGCCTGAGCTCCGG
>CAZDEI010000235.1:0-2065 GCA_964504325.1 uncultured Eubacteriales bacterium
GGTCGGCAGGGGAGCGGGTGACACGACTCCTGCGATTTCCCAATGACCGAGCGTTGTATCCTTTCCCATTGAGCGCTCCGCAAGCTTGCAGTAGGCGGCGGTCGGATTCTTTACTGCAGGAAGATAATCTATTCCGATGATATTACCGAGCCCCATTTCGATTAGCTTATCGGCGGCGAATTTTTCGGAGCTCGATATTCTTCGAAGGGTATCTGCGCCGACATCACCGAATCGGCCGGCATCGGGCAGCGCCCCGACTCCGCAGGAGTCGAGAACGATTAAAAAGACTCTTTTCATGTCGCTACTCCCTGTCGAGGACGACGGCTGTTTTGAGCGCAAGCTGCATCATTTCGGTGAATGAATTCTGACGCTCCTCGGCAGTTGTTTTCTCACCGGTCAGAATATGATCCGAGACGGTGCAAATCGCAAGGGCTTTCTTTCCCGAGCGCGCTGCATTCATATAAAGTCCAGCTGCCTCCATTTCAATTGCCATTACACCCATCTTGCTCCAACGAGGAGTGCTTTTCTCGGCGTCGGCAAGATCTGTCTCGTCTCTGTAAAAGCTGTCAGAGGAAAGAAGATTACCTATGTGATAATTCAGCTTCATATCCTCTGCAATATCGGCACAGATTTTGAGAAGCTTATAGCTGCATATCGGCGCAAAGCTTCCGGGCAGGTGAAATTGCGAGGCATAGGCAGAATCGGTACAGGCTCCCATGCCGATTACAATGTCTCGAAGCTGTATATCGGGCGAAATTGCACCTGCGGAGCCTATTCTGATTATATTTTCGACACCGTAAAAATTGAACAGCTCATATGAATAGATGCCTATTGAGGGAATACCCATGCCGCTTGCCATTACGGTGACTCGTGCACCGTCATAGGTGCCTGTGTAGCCGTGGATGCCGCGGACGTTGTTAACAAGCGCCGCGTCCGTGAGAAAGCTTTTGGCAATTAATTCGGCTCTGAGCGGGTCACCCGGCATGAGGACTGTTTTTGCGATATCCTCGGCGTGTGCGGAATTGTGCGGAGTGGGGTAAAGAGCTGACATGCTAATTCGTCCTTTCTTTATTAAAGCTCAGAGGGGGGAGAAGCCCCTGCTCCTTTATTAGCTTTACTATTCTGCTTGTTCCGAGCCTGTCTGCGCCCGCTGTAAGCATGGCCTCGGCATCGTCGAGAGTTGAAATACCGCCTGCGGCCTTGATTTTCAGTGTCGGTGCGCAATTGGCTTTGAAAAGCTCTATGTCATGAACGGTTGCTCCGCCTGTTGAAAAGCCCGTGGAGGTCTTAATATAATCGGCAGAGGAGGCGGAAATGATTCGACACATTTCGCGCTTTTCTTCATCCGTTAATAGGCAGGTCTCGATAATCACCTTCAAAAGCCGACCGCAGCAGCTTGCTTTGACGGCGTTGATTTCTCCTTCGAGGGCAGCATAATTTTTGCTTTTCAAAAGTCCGAGATCAATAACCATATCTATTTCATCTGCACCGTTTTCAACTGCATCCTCAGCCTCAAAGCACTTGGCTCTTGTTGTTGAATATCCGTTGGGAAAGCCGATAACCGTGCAGAGCTTCACCCTGCCGTCGGTATATTTGCGCGCAGGTACTACAAAGCTCGGCGGAATACAGACGGAGGCGGTTTTGTAATTGATTCCGTCATCGCATATAGCCTTAATGTCCTTCCAAACGGCGGTTCTCGAAAGCAGGGTGTGGTCGACTGTTAAAAGCAACCTTTGAATATCCATTATTATGCTCCTCCCGTGAATTATTTCAATACTGATTTTAACATTATATAATAGGCAGGTCAAGCGGCACAAAAGCAATCGGTGAGTTTAATACGGAAATATAAAATATTTCGAAAAATAGGTATTGACAATTTGTTTTGCAGATGATATAATAACGAAGTCGCTTAAGGGCGAAGCAATAAAATGCGAGTGTGCTGGAACTGGCAGACAGGCACGTTTGAGGGGCGTGTGTTGTATAACGTATGGGTTCAAGTCCCATTACTCGCACCAAATAAGTCCGATGGGTTTGATACGAAACCATCGGACTTATTATGTTTAGT
>CAZDEI010000236.1:0-2056 GCA_964504325.1 uncultured Eubacteriales bacterium
ATACTTTAATATTATACAATACACCCAAAAATATTTCAAGTATAACTCGCAGCAGTATTGAATTTGCAAACAAAAAAGTGCACAGCCACCTCAGAAAAAGGCGCCTATGCACTTAAAAAGCCTTACATACCCTTCAGCTTTTCGAAAAAAGACTTTCTCTTTTTGTAGTTACTCTCGCCGAGCTCAGCATCGAATTTCTTCAAAAGCTCCTGCTGCTTCTTCGAAAGGCTCTTCGGAATCTCGACATTGACCTTGACATACTGATCGCCGCAGCCCGAGTAATTAAGCCTGCGTATACCCTTTCCGCGAAGCTTAAACTGATCTCCGTTCTGTGTTCCCGCGGGAATGGTGAATTCAACCTTTCCGTCAAGGGTTGGAACTGTAATATCGCTTCCGAGAGCCGCCTGAGCAAAGGTGATCGGGATCTCACAATAGACATCAAAGCCCTCGCGCTCAAAGATCGGATGCGGTCTTACCGAAATATTAATATGGAGATCGCCGGCGGGGCCGCCGTTGCTGCCCATATCTCCGCCGCCACGAAGATTAATGTACTGACCGTCATCGACACCTGCCGGTATATCCACGGTCTGCTCCTTTGTTCTGCGAACCTTACCCTTTCCGGCACAGGTCTTACAGGGATCATCGATTATCTTACCCGTGCCGCGGCACTGATCGCAAACACGAGTTGACTGCATTGCGCCGAAGGGGGTACGCTGAGTAACATTGATTTGACCTGTTCCGTGACAGCTTGGGCAGGTTTTCGGGGTGGAGCCCTTTGCCGCGCCTGTGCCGTCACACTCGGTACAGTTTTCTATTCGTGTTACCTTAACCGTCTTTTTGCAGCCCTTTGCAGCCTCCTCAAAGGAGAGGTTGACAGTTGTGGAGGTATCTGCACCTCTTCTCGGCTGATTCGGATCGGCTCTGCGTCCGCCTCCGAAGCCTCCGCCGAAGAAGGAGCTGAATATGTCGCCTATATCGCCGAAATCACCTGTAAATCCGCCGCCGTAGCCACCTGCACCGAAATTCGGGTCGACGCCGGCATGTCCGTACTGATCGTATTTCGCCTTTTTAGTCGGATCGGAAAGCACCTCATAGGCCTCGTTGACCTCCTTAAAATGCATTTCCGCATCCTTATCACCCGGATGAAGATCGGGGTGATACTTTTTAGCCATGCTTCGATAGGCTTTTTTTATTTCATCGTCGCTCGCGCTTTTATCAACGCCGAGGACCTCATAATAATCTTTCTTATCCGCCAAGATATCCGCTCCTCATTTATCGGTATTTAACCTAAATTTCCGCAGGGACGGTGAGGTCTCGCCCCTGCGGCTTGAACAGTGCTTATTTATTGGTATCGTCTACATCCTTGTAGTCGGCATCATAGACATTTGCGGCGTTCGGGTCGGTACCTGCCTCTGCAGCTCCGCCGTTGGCAGCCTGCTGCTCTGCGGCGGCCTTATATACCTTCTCGCTTACTGCGTAAACCTTCTTTTCAAGCTCCTCGCGGGCCTTGTTGATAGCCTCAACATCCTCGCCCTTGAGCTTTTCCTTAAGCTCGTTTACGGCGCTCTCTATATCGGTCTTCTCGTTTGCATCAAGCTTATCTCCAAAGTCCTTAAGAGTCTTTTCGGTGGTGTATACAAGCTGATCGGCAGCGTTTCTCGCATCAACTGCCTCCTTGCGCTTCTTATCGTCGGCAGCATACTGCTCAGCGTCGCGAACAGCCTTATCGATATCCTCCTTGGACATATTGGAGCTCGAGGTGATGGTTATAGACTGCTCCTTACCGGTTCCGAGATCCTTTGCGGAAACATTTACAATACCGTTTGCATCGATATCGAAGGTAACCTCAATCTGAGGAATTCCGCGAGGTGCGGGAGCAATTCCGTCAAGATGGAAGACACCGAGAGACTTATTATCTCTTGCAAATTCTCTCTCACCCTGAAGCACATGAACCTCAACAGAGGTCTGTCCGTCGGCAGCGGTGGAGAAAATCTGGCTCTTCTTGGTCGGGATGGTGGTGTTTCTTTCGATAACCTTAGTGCAAATACCGCCCATG
>CAZDEI010000237.1:0-2045 GCA_964504325.1 uncultured Eubacteriales bacterium
GTATTACACCAATGTAACCGAGGCTTGGCTTAAGGAGAATAATCTTCCTGCCGGAATAATAATCAAGGATGTTGTTTCGGGCGGACCTGCGGAAAAGGCCGGTCTCAAGTCGGGAGATATCATTGTCGAGTTCAACGGAATCACGGTTGACAGCGTTGAGGCCTACACCTCGGCTCTCAGTCAGTGCACACCGGGACAGAAGGTAAGCATTAAAATTTATCGCAGCAGCACCTATTACACCGGAGCTCTTACAATAGGCTCAAATAACGCTGCTTAAGTCTCTGTCTCTGTAGAAGTGAGCAGGTCCCGCACCATTCGGTGCGGGACCTGCTTTTATTTTAGCTATTACTGTTTTTTGTCGGCTTTAGGCTTGGCTGGCCGCTATCTCCTTAAACGAAACAAGTCGGCAATCGGGGAAGCTGTCATGCAGTCGCGCAGCCTCTAAGGAGTCCTGCAGAAAGAAGTATTTCAGGCGCGGACAGCTTTCCGAATTGAAGCCGTGCAGCTCGATTGCCGAGGAGGCAAAATAGCGCGAGCCGACAAGAGCGCCTACCGATTCGCGATTGATAAGCTCGGATACGGCAAAGCGGTTGACCATGCCGAAATGCAGATCGACAAGTGTGAGCCTGAACGCAAAGGAAAGAAAAAGGCACAGAATGCCGCTCTTGGTGAAAAGCGGTGCCTGACACAGCACCGAAAGGTCGTTTTCAGAGAGAAAATTCGCCGCCTCCGTAATGCTTGGGTCGAAGAGCAGAGCATTAAGCTCTGCAGCCGTGACCGTATCGGTGAGCGAATTTGGAAGCCGTTCACCCTGCCTGTAAAGGATAAGCACCGTGTCCGAGGAGGGGATGTGTATCTTTCTGCGCCTGTATTTGGTAAGCTCCCTGAGTGGAAGGCAGTCGGTGCCGAAAAATCTGCCGCTTTCGGTTCTGCAGTTGCCGATCAGCAGCTCACAGCCGGTGGACTTAATCAGCATGCGAAGCTGCTCATCGCCCGTTTCGCGTGATACCGGAAGCAGCGGACGTCCGGAGCGCAGACAGGAAAATATCGCCGTGTAGGCGGCAATGCTTCGGTCACAGAATACCGCAACAGGTCCCTCGCCCTGACGGGAAAGCAGATCTCCGTAGTATTCCGCGTCCGCGATGAGCCTTCTGAAATCTATGCGTGCCGGGTCGGATATGTAAGCTGCCCGATTGTGGCAGAGGGAAATACCGTTTGTAAAATAAACACTGAAATCAATCACTTGGTGTGGCTCTTTCTGTTTTGTTTTTGCTTTAATGATAAGATATTCACTTGCTCGGAAACAAATGTTCTAATATGAATTATATCATTTTTGCTTGCTCTGTAAACAAAAACATTTCGACAAAATAATGCATAATTCACCAAAAGAACGGAATATAATGTCGGATTTTGCTGAAAGCTGTATTTTTTGTCGAAAAAATAACCTCCGAAAGCTGCCAAAGCGGAGCCCGGAGGTTAAAAAAGCCTTTATTTATCGTGATCTTAATCGCTGCTTATAGGCTCAAAATCGGCGACGCCGTGCTTGCAAAGCGGGCAAATATAGTCCTCGGGAAGTCTGTCTCCCTCATAAACAAAGCCGCACACCTTGCAGACAAAGCCCTTCTTGCCCTCGGTATCGGGTCGGGGCTTGACATTCCTTCCATAGTAGGAATAGGTCATCGTTTCTCGGTCGTTGATTCTTCGTGCCTCGGTAACACTGCAGATAAACATGCCGTGGCTGCCGAGATCGACATAATCCTCCACCTTGAGAGAAAAATACGAATTTATATATCTCGGGATAAACACAAGCCCGTTGTCACTGCGCTTGATATCGTCATACCCCTCGAATTTATCTACAGCTCTTCCGCTTCTGAAGCCGAAGCTCTCGAAAACGGAAAACGGAGTATCAACCGTCAGACAGTTGACATTCATAGCTCCGGTTTGACGGATGGTGTGGAAGGAATAATTCTGCTTGCTTACGGTTACCGCCACGCGGTTCGGCGAATCGCTTACCTGAGTCACCGTGTTGACTATAAGACCGTTAT
>CAZDEI010000238.1:0-2022 GCA_964504325.1 uncultured Eubacteriales bacterium
ATAAGGTTTTGGGACTTGAGCTCGGCGCCGACGATTATATTTCCAAGCCCTTTGACACCAAGGAGGTCGTTGCGCGTATTAAGGCGGTGCTCAGAAGGGTCTCCGCCCCCAAGGAAGAGGAAAAAGAGGTTACCTACGACAGGCTTACGGTCAATCTCACGAACTATGAGCTTACCGTCAACGGCTCGAGAATCGATACTCCGCCCAAGGAGCTTGAGCTTTTGTATCACCTTGCAAGCAATCCGAATAAGGTGTTTACGAGAAACCAGCTGCTCGATGAGGTTTGGGGCTTTGATTATTTCGGTGATTCCCGCACCGTCGATGTGCATGTAAAAAGATTGCGCGAGAAGCTTGAGGGAGTTTCCGATGAATGGGAGCTCAAGACCGTTTGGGGTGTCGGCTATAAATTTGAGCTGAAGCGGACGATACAGAATAATGAAAAATAAAATTTTCAGAAGATTTTATTTACTGAATATAGCAACCGTTATCGTGGCAATGCTAATGATGATGATAATGGTGAGCGTTTCGGTCAGCAGCTATCTCACAAGGGAAAAGCGCACCATGCTTACCGAATACTGTCAGGCGGTCACCGACGCCGTTTATACGGACACCTCCGCCTTCGGCATTAAGAATTACATGAGAACCCTTGTGCTTACGGGAAATGTAATCGATTCCGATGTTCTTTTAACAAACAGTGCGGGCGAGGTCAAATACTGCACCTGCACCACCTGGCAGCAGAGCGGAAGCTGTGATCATGTCGGAAAGACACTCGGCAGCTCGGTGACGGGGCCTGCCATGAAGGGTCAGTATTACGGAATCGGTACTCTTGACGGGCTTTACTCCGAGGCGCACCATACGGTAGGACTCCCCGTCGAGGATAAATACGGCAGGGTCGTCGGAGCTGTTTTTGCGTCGACTCCCGCCTCACTGCTTGAGGAATGGCTGAAAAACTTCTCCAGGATATTCGTGCTCAGCGCCATATTGCCGCTCCTGCTGACCTGTATAGTTATATATGTATATACAAGCCATATGCTCAGACCGATAAGAATGATGAGCGATGCCTCAAAGCGTCTGGCAAACGGCGATTTTTCAAAGCGAATTTATTGCGACAGGGACGATGAGATAGCCGAGCTTGCACATTCCTTCAATACCATGACCGATTCGCTCGCACAGCTTGAGGGCATGCGCCGAAGCTTTGTTGCAAATGTGTCTCACGAGCTCAGAACTCCCATGACGACCATAGGCGGCTTTATAGACGGAATTCTTGACGGCACAGTCGAGCCCGAAAAGCAGACCTATTATCTTGAAATAGTTTCGGGCGAGGTAAAGCGACTGTCGGGCGTGGTTCAGTCGATGCTTACACTGTCACGGCTCGAGTCGGGCGAGCAGCAGATAAACAAAACCGATTTTGATCTGCTTACCGTTTTGTGCGATGTGTTTATATCACAGGAGCGCCGAATAGGAGAAAAGAAAATATCCGTCGAGGGACTTGACAGCTTCGAGGCGGTAACCGTGTGTGCCGATAAGGATCTTTTCTATCAGGTGATATACAACCTTGTCGATAATGCGATAAAGTTCACACCGGTAGGAGGCAAAATAAGCGTAAGGGCGGAGCAAAGAGAGTCGGGACCGGTGTTTTCCATAAAAAACAGCGGCGACGGCATAGCCGAAAAGGATCTTGCTCTTGTTTTTGACAGATTTTACAAGGCGGATAAATCCCGCTCCTCCGACAAGCGCAGCAGCGGCCTCGGACTTCATATAGTTAAAAGCATAGTCGACCTTCATGCCGGCACCATAACCGTGCGAAGCGCAGAGGGCGAATATACCGAATTCGTGCTCACGCTGCCGAGCGGCTCCAAAGCCGCGAATTAATTAAAATCACAAACCGAAAGGCGATATAATATGAACAGCTTAAACGAAAACAGCAACGGAATCGGCGAGGAAAAGACTGTCTCCGACACTCAGACTGTTGCCGTTACCGAGTCCTTGTCCGAGGATATTTCGGAAACGGAGGAGCAGCTG
>CAZDEI010000239.1:0-1988 GCA_964504325.1 uncultured Eubacteriales bacterium
CCTTTGAATAGAAGCAAAGCTCCTCGGGATCGTGATCACGAAGCCTGATGCTGTCCTCCGAAAGACCGATATTAAGCAGCCAATCGCGGCAGAAGCTTCTCCAATAGTCGAACCATTCGAGGTCGGTACCCGGCTTGCAGAAGAACTCAAGCTCCATCTGCTCGAATTCTCTTACTCTGAATATAAAGTTACCGGGGGTGATCTCATTACGGAAGGATTTTCCGATCTGACCGATACCGAAGGGGAGCTTGCGACGCGAGGCGCGCTGAACATTTGCAAAGTTCACGAAAATTCCCTGAGCGGTTTCGGGACGAAGATAAACCGTATTTTTAGCATCCTCGGTAACACCCTGAAAGGTTTTAAACATGAGGTTAAACTGCCTGATGTCGGTAAAATTATGCTTTCCGCAGGTAGGGCAGGCAATGTTGTGCTCCTCAACAAAGGCCTTGAGCTCCTCCTGTGAGAAGGCATCGATCGGCTTATCGAGCGCATATGAATTCTCTGCACACCAATCCTCGATAAGCTTGTCGGCGCGGAAGCGCTCATGGCACTCGCGGCAATCCATAAGAGGATCCGAAAAGCCCTTAAGGTGTCCGCTTGCAACCCAGGTCTGCGGATTCATAAGAATTGCGGCATCGAGACCGACATTATATCTGTTTTCCTGAACGAATTTTTTCCACCAGGCGCGCTTTACATTGTTTTTGAGCTCAACTCCGAGCGGACCGTAGTCCCATGTGTTGGCAAGTCCGCCGTATATTTCCGAGCCGGCAAATATAAAGCCTCTGTTTTTCGCAAGATTGACGATCTTGTCCATTGTCTTTTCAGTATTAAGCATTTTTTACCCTCCGAGGAAGCATGATTTTTAATTATTTATTATAACCCATCTGTCGGATTATATCAAGCAAAATTGACGATTTATGCATTATTTGTCGAAAATCAGTCGTTGCCTATATCGGTTGCCTGTCTAAGCAGTGCCGCAACCCTGCGCCTTATGCCCTTATTTTCGGGAAGAGATATTGTCGGATCGCTTTTCAAAAGCTGCTCGGCAGCGTCTATTGCGGCACGCAGCAGCTCCGAATCGGCGGCAATATCGGCGATTTTCATTTCAGGAAGACCGTGCTGTCTGCTTCCGAAGAAGTCGCCCGGTCCGCGGAGACGGAGATCCTCCTCGGCAATTTTCATTCCGTCCGAGGTTTCACAAAGCACCTTGAGCCTTTCCGGCACGGCGCCATCAGACGCGGCAACGAGAATGCACATTCCCTCAAGACCGCCTCTTCCGATTCTACCGCGAAGCTGATGAAGCTGAGAAAGACCGAATCTCTCGGCATTTTCAATCATCATGACGGTTGCATTCGGAACATCTATTCCCACCTCGATAACGGTGGTTGCCGTGAGCACTCGAAGCTCACCCGAGGAAAAGCGCGACATCACGCTTTCCTTTTCCGAGGGCTTCATCCTTCCGTGCAGCATTCCGACGGAAAAATCGGGAAAATATTCCTTTGCAGCCTTGTAATATTCTGTCACCGGAAGCATATCCTGCTCATTTTCCTCAACGGCAGGGCAGACGATATATGCCTGATGCCCCTTTTTGAGCTCGGAATTGATGAATTTCAGGGCTCTTGCCCGCTGCCGTGAAGCAATACAGACGGTTTTGACAGGCTTTCTTCCTGCGGGAAGCTCATCGATGATGCTTATGTCAAGATCACCGTAAATCGCCTGCGCCATAGTGCGAGGGATCGGCGTTGCGGACATGTAAAGGGTATGGACATTGCAGCCCTTTTTCATAAGCATCGAACGCTGCCCGACACCGAAGCGATGCTGCTCATCGGTAATTATCAGCTCAAGCTCCTTGAATTCGACATTTTCCTCAAGCAGAGCATGTGTTCCGATTATCACCGAGATTTCACCAGAGGCAACAGCCGACTTAAGCTTTTCCTTTTGCCGCTTCGGAACCGAGCCCGTTATCAGTGCGGTGGTTATTCCAAAGG
>CAZDEI010000240.1:0-1947 GCA_964504325.1 uncultured Eubacteriales bacterium
GAGTTGTGAAAACGGCACATTGGAAATCGATGAATGTAATTACGAATTGGGCTATGCCGACGGAGAAGAGGCCGTGAATGCTATCACTGATGATTTTTCCAAAGTCTGCTCACAACTGAAATAAACCATTCGCTTTAACTGCATAGATACGAAAATAATTCAAAACGCGAAGATATCATTTTTGATTTTGCATTAATCACAAAGGTTTAATCTTACCTCCCCGTATAGCAATATGCGGAAAACAACTCCGTAAATTCGGCGAAAATCCGCATTGCACCGGACACGAGTATTTCCTGTGTCGGTAATTAGTCGCAATTGTTAAAGATATGTCATTCCTTGACAAATGCTCTGCTTTGCTGTAATATAACAAAAATCCTTTTTTTGCGGCAGGATAGGGTAGAAAATTCGTCAGAGGAGTGTAAAATGAAAAAAAGCTTAAGTCTGCGTGAGTATGTTTATGTGGCAAGCATGCTCTTCGGTATGTTTTTCGGAGCGGGAAATCTGATATTTCCCGTCCTGATGGGTCAGCTTTCGGGAAAAAGCGTTTGGACCGCCTGTATCGGCTTTTTGATAACGGGCGTCGGTCTGCCCCTGCTGAGTGTTGCGGCGCTCGGAATAAGCAGATCGTCGGGACTGTTTGAGCTTGCGGCTAAGGTCGGCAGGCCGTACGGCGTATTTTTCTCCTGTCTGCTTTATCTCACGATAGGACCCTTTTTCGCAATTCCGCGATGTGCGACCACCTCATTCACGGTAGGTCTCGAAAGTCTTTTGCCGGAGACGGTGAATCTCAGGCTCTGCCTGCTGCTGTTCTCCCTTTTGTTTTTCGGAGCGGCACTGTTTTTCTCGCTCCGTCCCGGAAGGATTCTGACCTGGATAGGCAAAATTCTCAATCCCTGCTTTTTGATTTTCCTGTGCGTTTTGATAGCTGTTGCTTTTGTGAAAAGTCCCGCCTCCATATCCGAGGTGGAGCCTGTCGGAAGCTACTCCTCAAAGCCGCTTTTTACCGGCTTTATTGAGGGCTATAATACCATGGATGTGCTTGCGGGTCTTGCCTTCGGCATAGTTGTCGTACAGGTTATAAAGGATCTCGGTGTCACCGAGTCCGGCGCGGTTGCCAGGAATACCGTACGCGCAGGTGTATTCAGCTGTGTTGTTATGGCGGTAATATATGTTGCCGTTGCGATTATGGGCGCACAGAGCAGGGGAGTGCTCGAGCCGGCCGCCAACGGCGGAATCGCCTTTGCCGAGATCGCCGAGACTTATCTCGGTAAGATCGGACTTGTTATCCTTTCGGTGACCGTGACGCTTGCCTGTCTTAAGACGGCAATCGGTCTTATAACAAGCTGTGCTGAGGGCTTTGCGGCCATGTTTCCCAAGGGCCCGTCCTACGCGGTATGGACAGTGCTTTTTTCGGTTGGCTCCTTTCTGTTTGCCAATCTCGGCCTTGATGCCATAATCGACTATTCACTGCCTGTGCTCATGTTCCTCTATCCCTTGTCGATAGCCCTGATTCTCTTGGCGGCCTTCGGGCGCTTCTTCGGTCACGACAAAACGGTTTATGCCTTTACCGTAGGCGCCACGCTGATAGGTGCCCTGTATGATCTGCTTCGCACATTGCCTGATTCTACCCGTGCCCTTTTGAGGCTTGATTCGGCGCTTGAGCTCGTCGGAAAAATATTGCCGTTTTCCTCTCTGGGACTCGCCTGGGTATGTCCGGCGGCTATCGGATTGATAATAGGCCTTATCGTGCGCGCCGTCAGGCTGCACAAAAAGCAGGCCTCCGTCTGAGCTGTCTCAGCATATTTGAATCACACCCGTGCATTTGCCTTTTCGGCGATGCATGGGTGTTTTTTGTTCTAAAGCGGCAGGCAAGTCCGTAGACTTATATTAAAAAGGATACGGTGAGGGTGAGGAAAATGAAAAAGGAATTCGAATCGGTGCTTGAGT
>CAZDEI010000241.1:0-1904 GCA_964504325.1 uncultured Eubacteriales bacterium
GTACAGGTTGTTGCTTGGTACGACAACGAGAATTCCTACACCAGCCAGATGGTTCGCACCATCAAGTACTTCGCTGAGATATAAGTCACGGCTATGTACAGAGCTCCGCTTAATGCGGAGCTCTTTTTTTGTTGCTCAAAGCGCCTTTAAAAGGGCTCGGGCGGCTGTCCTCCGCCGTCGGTAAATATTTTCAGCTCGCCGTCGGCGGAGAGTGTAGCAAGCAAGACCTCCTCCGGACGGAAGCCTCTGTCAGAGAGCTCACTCAAGAGCCATTTTTCGTCTCTTCCGAAGGAATGCAGCCAATCAGAGAGCACCCGTCCGTCCATAATCACATTCACCCTGAAATGCTCCTGCCTTGCGTTTATCCCGGCCGCCTCGACCGTCAAAGGCTGCTTTGCCGCGGCCGGCAGCACGCTTATTCTGCCGTTTGCCTCGATTATTGCGGTATCTATATCCGACAGGTCAAAATAGCCGAGCAGTCGGCAATCGGCCTGAAATTCGTTAAGATCGAGCCGCGCGCGTGCAAAGGCACTTCTGTACAGCTTACCGTTTCTCATCAGAATTATCGGCTCGCCCTCAAGAAAGCCACGAAGTCTTTTGGATTTATTGGACAAAACCGCAAGAGCAAAGGTCGCGACACCATAAAAGATCATAACGGTAAGCAGAATAAGCGACTCCTCAGGCGAGGCTGAGGCTGCGAGATCTGCGGCAAGCGAGCCGATCGTTATGCTGTTTATATAATCAAACAGACTCAGCTCGGAAATTTGGCGGTTTCCGATCAGCCTTGAAAGAAGAAAAAGCACGGCTATCGAAGCCGCTGCGGCACATAGTACATAAATAAGCCTTGCAGGCATGTGATCAACCTCCGGAAGCAAAAGCATCAAAGCGCTTTTAGTATTTCCGCTCGAGGGTCAAAATAAACGGCCGTATCCAACCGAGAGTGTAAAATCAAAAAAGCCTCTCACTAACCGACACGAGAATTCATAATATGTACTGAAGCGTTAAGCAAGGATCTTTTACGGCTGGTGAATATCATGAATATCTGTATTATCGGCGGAGACAAAAGAATGGCTCTTCTCGCCGAGCGAGCTCTTTCGGACGGCTGCAGAGTGATCTGCTGCGGTCTTGATGAAGGCGGACGGGCAAACGGCTGTCTTCATACCGACAGCCCCGAGGAGGCGGTACGCTCCTCGGACATAATAATATTGCCCACGCCCGTTTCGCGCAACGGCACCGAAATTTTCGCGCCTCTTTCTCACTTCCGTATCGGCATTTCGGAGGTGCTTTCCTCCCTGTCAAGAGAAAAGCAGGTTATGTGCGGAGGGGCTGCTCCGGAAATCGAAAGGGCAATTAAGAAAAGCGGAGCACGCTTTTTCGACTACGGCTCAAGAGAGGAGCTGTGCATTAAAAATGCCGTTTCCACCGTTGAGGGTGCAATTGAGCTCGCCATGCACGAAACCGAGCGAACCCTATTCGGCGCCAATGTGCTCATTGTCGGCTACGGCCGTCTCGGAAGGGTGGCTGCGGCAAGGCTTCAGGGACTCGGCTCAAGAGTAACCGTTTCGGCAAGAAAGCAGGCAGACCTTTGCTGGATAGCCCTGCAGGGCAATACCGCCGTTCGCACCTCAAGGCTCGCCGAGCACATTTCAAGAGCCGATATAATAATCAATACGGTTCCCGCCGAGGTGATAGGCAAAAAGGAGCTTGACAGAGCAAAGAGCTCCGCTGTGATAATAGATCTCGCCTCGCCTCCCGGCGGTGTTGATTTCGAATACTCCGAGCTTAAGGGCATAAAGGCGATTCATGCACTTTCACTGCCCGGAAGGGTGGCACCGATGTCAGCCGCCGAGGTGATATACAAAGCCGTCCTGCAGATCCTTGCAGAAAACATGCCTGAATAGGGG
>CAZDEI010000242.1:0-1888 GCA_964504325.1 uncultured Eubacteriales bacterium
CGGCAATGAAATCGAGGATGTGCTCGACTACCGCTTCTATCAGCAGGAGAATGAGCTTGAGCTTGAGGCGGAGCGCGGCGGAGAAAGGCTTGTCTTCACCGTTATAAAGGAAGAAAGCGAGGAGCTCGGTCTTGAGTTTGAGACCTATCTCATGGATTCCCAAAAGAGCTGCAGAAACAAATGCATCTTCTGCTTTATAGATCAGCTCCCCAAGGGAATGAGAGAATCCCTCTATTTCAAGGATGACGATTCGAGAATGTCCTTCCTTTTCGGGAACTACATTACTCTTACGAATATTACGGAGCATGAGGTAGACAGAATCATTAAGCTTCATATAAGCCCCGTTAATGTTTCGGTGCACACCACAGACCCCGAGCTCCGCGTGAAAATGATGAAAAATCGCTTTGCGGGCGAGGCTCTTTCGGTGCTGTGGAGGCTTTGTGATGCGGGAATTGAGCTGAACTGTCAGCTCGTGCTCGTTCCGGGCTGGAATGACGGTGCGGCGCTTGAAAGGTCGCTTTATGAGCTCTCTGACAGGGAAAACATCAAGAGCATAGCCTGTGTGCCCGTGGGACTTACCCGATACAGAGACGGACTTGAGCAGCTCCGTCCCTTTACCGCCGAGGAGGCGGCAGCGGTAATAGATACCTGTGAGCGCTTCGGACAGAGCTGTATCGACAAATACGGCACAAGAAGAATTTATCCCGCCGATGAATTTTTTATTCTTGCGGGAAGAGAAATACCGTCCTGTGAATACTATGAGGATTTTGCTCAGCTTGAAAACGGCGTCGGCATGTGGGCTTCTACCGACAGCGAGGCCGGGGACGAAATAGAATACGCCAAGAAGCTTATGCCCTTCAGGCGTACCCTTTCGGTTGTCACTGGCGAGGCGGCCTATCCGCTGATAAAAGATATAGTTGACAGGACCTCGGCAAAATGGCATAATTTAAATGCAACGGTCTATCCTATAAAAAACGACTTTTTCGGAGGTTATATAACCGTAACCGGACTTGTGACGGCTACCGATATCATCAAGCAGCTTAAGGGCAAGCGGCTCGGAAGCGAGCTGCTGATACCAGCCGTCATGCTTCGTCGTGAGGGAGATATGTTTTTGGACGATCTTACCCTCGCGGATGTTGAGCGCGAGCTCGGCGTAAGGACAAGAGTGGTGGAAACCGACGGGAAAAGTCTTGTTGATGCACTCTTGAATATTAAAAAATAAATGAGGAGAGCTGTTATGGCAAAGGCAACGGTGGCAGTGGTCGGTCGCCCGAATGTGGGCAAATCCACCCTGTTCAATAAACTGATAGGCAAGCGGCTTTCCATTGTAAACGATACCCCGGGAGTTACCCGTGACAGAATCTTTGCGGATGCCGAATGGCGCTCACGCAAGGTTATGCTTGTCGATACGGGCGGAATCGAGCCGAAAACCGACGATTTGATACTTGCGAAGATGCGCGCTCAGGCACAGCTCGCAATAGAGGCGGCCGAGGTTATCATTTTCGTTTGTGATATAAACGCAGGCGTTACTGCGTCGGATGCGGAAATAGCCGCAATGCTGCGAAAGAGCGGAAAGCCTGTCGTTTTGTGCGTGAATAAGTGCGATTCGATCGGCGGAGCCGCTGCCGAGCTTTACGAGTTTTACAATCTCGGCTTGGGCGATCCGATTCCCGTTTCGAGCGTCCACGGACATGGCACGGGCGATCTTTTGGATGCCGTATATGAGCTTCTTCCCGATGAGCCCGAGGAGGGCGACGACGGTGATGTTATAGATGTTGCCGTAATCGGAAAGCCGAACGCCGGCAAATCCTCGCTGATAAACTACATCTCGGGTGAGGAGCGCTCTATTGTTTCGTCGGTCGCAGGCACCACGCGCGATGCTATAGAT
>CAZDEI010000243.1:0-1886 GCA_964504325.1 uncultured Eubacteriales bacterium
AATCTGAGGCTTTGCAAGGATTTCTGCGACAGCTTTCCCGCTAAAAAGAATCTTTTGTTCAGCGGCAGCAGGGGGCTCGGGAAGACCCATCTTTCCATTGCAATAGCCACCGATTTGCTCATGAAGGGCTACAGCGTTGTTTACGGCTCCGCTCAAGGCATTCTTTCAAAAGCAGTGAGGGATGAGATGGATTGGAACGGAAGCGGAAATTATGTAAACGAGCTGCTTGCCTGTGATCTGCTCATCCTGGATGACCTCGGAACCGAGCTGCGTACCTCCTATACGGTTGCCATGCTCTACAATATCGTAAACACTCGGCTGACCTCCGGTCTCTCAACCGTTATCAGCACCAATATGAACCTTCAGCAGCTTGAAAAGAGCTATGATCAGCGTATCATGTCGAGGCTTATCGGAAATTACACCTGCCGTACCTTTTTGGGAAAGGATATCAGGCAGCAAAAGGCAGCCGAAGGATTTTCAAGATAGCACTCACCGCCTACGCCGTCGGCGAATATGATGTATTGCAATAAGCAAAGCCCGAGGTGGTTGCGGAATGGAGCCTGTCAGTCTGGACAGCCTTGAAATTCACAGGAGCGCCCTGCTCCTCACTCTCCCGAGCGATTCTATGCTCGCCGACCGACTTCGCGACATGGGATTGCGAATCGGCACCGAAATCGTAAAAACGGCAGCCGCACCCTCCGGTGATCCTCTGCTTGTCTCCTTCGGCACCTCAAGGCTTGCACTGAGGCGGGATATCTGCAGGGAGATAACCGTTATTCCGACCGAAGGCATATAAAATTCGGGCCGCAGGCCGACAGCAATAAAAGGGCTGTCGGCTTTTTTTATTATCAAAGCAAATAATTATTTAAAATCTATTTTATTTTTCTAGGTGATTTGTTATAATATACCGTAAGGTATTGTCGGCTTATTTTGCTTATTCGACCTTTCGAATGCGCCGCGGCCGTCAATTTGACCGATCACTGTAATTTGGAGGGGATCCCCACGGAGATCACTTTAAATGGAATAAAGCTCAGCTATACAGATGAGGGAAGCGGCAGCACTGTACTGCTTTTGCACGGCTGGGCCTCCTCAAAGGAGATATGGCGCCCCTTTATAAATGCGCTTTCCTCCGAGCTTCGCTTTGTTGCTCTCGACTTTCCCGGCTGCGGCGAAAGCGAGCTGCCGACTGAGCCTCTTGATACCGCCGCATATGTCGATTTGACTGCCGAATTCATAAGTGCACTCGACCTTAGGAATATCGCCGTGGTCGGTCACTCCAACGGCGGAAGAGTTGCAATGCGTCTTGCAGGTGAGGGAAGGGCCGATATAAGAAGGCTGGTGCTTATTGATGCCGCGGGCATAAGGCCCCAAAAAAGCCTCAAAAAGAGCCTTAGGGTGGCCTGCTATAAAACGGCCAAGTCCTTTTTGACCTTTCCGCTCTGGCGTGGGCTTACCGCAGATCGGCTTGAGCAGCTCAGAAGACACTTCGGCTCGGATGATTACAGAAACGCCCCCGAGGTTATGAGAAAAACCCTTGTCAATTTGGTGAATGACGATGTGACGCCCTACCTCGGCGGCATAGCCTGTCCGACCTTTTTGATTTGGGGAGACAAGGATACGGCAACCCCTCTTTACATGGCTCATACCATAGAAAAGCACATAAAGGATACCGGACTTTGCATATATGAGGGAACGGGACATTTTTCCTTCATAGAGCAGCCCGGCCGTACCGTTGTGATATTCAAAAGCTTTCTCGGAGGTGATACGGATGCAAATACTTGAGCTTGTCTCGGTTGCGGTAACGGCGGTCTGCGGAGTCTTTGCCTCGCTTCGCCATATAATGATGCTTCAGCAGAGCTCCTATTATCCGTCACGCTATATGAAAT
>CAZDEI010000244.1:0-1871 GCA_964504325.1 uncultured Eubacteriales bacterium
CTTGCTTTAGTATTACTGCTGTCAACCTTGTCGGCCTGCAGGGATAACAGCGGCAGTCCGTCCGATATATCGGGAGCTGTCGGAGGCGATTATTCCACAGACATTAGGCTTGCCTACTGTGCAAATGATTCCTTTAACCCATATAAATGCAGAACCGCACAAAACAGATATCTTTCCTCCCTCTTATTTGATCCGCTTGTAAGGCTGCGCGAGGATTGTACTCCCGAATACTGCCTTGCAGAGGCCGCCTCGGTCAGCGGTGACACCTGCACCGTGACACTCAGAAGCGCCTCCTTTTCGGATGGCAGCTCGGTAACGGCGGAGGATGTCATATATTCCGCACAGCTCGCCCTTTCCTCAAAAAGCGGCTACGCCGAAAGGCTATATATGCTTGATTCTCTGTCGGGCTCGGGCAAAACGGTCGTTTTCAAGCTGAAGGAGCCCGATATCAATTTTGTGAGCCTGCTTGATTTTCCGATAATAAAAAAGGGCACCGCCGAGCTTTACGATGAAAGCAAGCTTGAGCTTCCTCCCGTCGGCTGCGGGCACTATGCCGTCGATGTCGGTGGCGCAAGGCTTGTCAGAAACGCGGGCTATTACGGTGCTGCCGCATATTGCACCGAGATCCCTCTTGTAAATGTTCCGGATGATGAGGCACTGAGCTATGCTATCCGCAACGGCAATATTTCTCTATGGTACGATCCCGATGCCTCGGGCAGCTCCTTCGTTCTGAGCGGCGGAACAAAGACACCTGTCATCAATAATCTTGTGTATATCGGAATCAATCATGAGGATCCCCTGCTTTCGCTTCCAGAGGTCAGGTATATGCTCAATGCGGCAGTCGCAAGGGCAGAGATAACGAATGATATTTACGAGGGGCTTGCAGTGCCCTCCTACGGGATATTTAATCCCTCATGGGCGATCGTCAGCTCTATTCAGGGCTCAAATGATGACGGAAGAAATGATGTTTTAGTTGCCAATTCGAAGGAAATAGGTTATAATAGCAAGGATGCGGCGGGATATTTCGTTTCCTCAAGCGGCAAGCGACTTTCCTTTACCCTGATATACTGCAACGAAAAAAGTGATAAGCTTCGCGTGGCGGAGCGTGTTGCCGAGCAGATGAAAAAGTGCGGCATTGAGGTGACCGTAAAGGGTCTTGCCTATGATGATTACATCACAGCACTTGAAAGCAAGGCTTTTCAGCTCTATCTTGCCGAAACCTCCTTCCGCAATAATATGGATGTCTCCTCGGTCGTCTGTACAAACGGAGCAGCCGCCTACGGCTTAAAGTCAGGGCAGAGCGAGTCGACGAGCAGTGATATTGAAGGAGAGGCATCCGAGCCGACCGAGGAGGTCGATACCGAGGCTCCCGACGATACCGCCTCGGAGCCGGCCGCCTACACCGATATGGATGAGGCACTTAAGGCCTACAACCGCGGTGAGCTTGATATATACGGGCTTGTAGGTGTTTTCGAGCTGCAGCTCCCAGTGATTCCGGTTTGCTACCGTTGCGGGATTCTTTCCTGTGCAAACGGTATTTCGGGTGCCGACAGCTTTTCACCGAGTGCTCCCTACAGCTGTGTTAACGGTATTAAGCCGAAGGAAAAATGATAATTTCCCGGCTGAATATATTTTTTGATGAGCTTCTAAGCTAAGCGAACAAATGTAACGGAGGTTAAGATATGATTTCCTACAACACTAAAAACGGTTCGGTAAATCTTTCAAATGAATATTTTTCCGAGCTTATCGGAAATGCCGTTTCAACCTGCTACGGCGTTGTCGGCATGCGCTCTCACGGCCTTAACAGGTTCATAGACAGATTCTTTAAGGATAGACCTGTGAAAAACTGCATAAAGGTCACCGGAAACATG
>CAZDEI010000245.1:0-1868 GCA_964504325.1 uncultured Eubacteriales bacterium
TTAAGAAGGTTATTGTGGGTGTGCAGCCGAGATCAAGTGCCGCCTCGGGGAGATATTTGTCCATCTGATTGAATTTCGGAAGCACCGAAAGAATCACATAGGGAAGATTAAAGGTAATATGTGCCGCGAGAATCGTGATAAAGCCGACGGAATCGACAAGCGAAAACAGCTTTCCGACAAAAACAAACATCAGCATAAGCGAAACGCCTGTGACAATATCGGGATTCATCATCGGCAGATTGGTGACCGACATGTAAGCCGAGCGCAGAGCCTTGCTGCGCAGTCGGTAAATTCCGTAGGCTGCAACCGTTCCGAGCACGGTTGCGATAATCGAGGAAAGAACCGCAATAAGCAGAGTGTTGAGCAGGGGAGAAACGAACTTCTCGCCGTTTGTGAAAAGCTCAACATACCATTTGGTGGAAAAGCCCTTGAAAACAAAGGTGCTGTTGCCCTTGTTAAAGGAAAATACCACCATGATTATTACGGGCGCGTAGAGAAACAGCATTACAATGCCGAGGTATATTCGTCTGAAAAGCTTCATATCAGCACACCTCCGTCATCGTCATCCGAGGAAAAGCGGTTCATAACGGCAAGACTGATTATTATAAATACCATAAGCACAAGAGACAAAACGGCGCCGTAGTTAAAATTCATAACACCGTTCGAGCCCTTGAAGAAGCTTTCTATATAATCGCCTATCATCTTATTCTCGGTGTTGTCGCCGAGCGCCTGAGAAATGTAAAAGGTGCTGATAGAGGGCACGAATACCATTGTGATTCCCGAAACGACGCCCGGAAGACTCATCGGCAGAATTACCCTGCGGAAGCGCGCAAAGGAATTTGCACCGAGATCGGCGCTTGCCTCAAGCAGAGAGCCGTCAAGCTTGGAAAGTATTGAATATATCGGAAGAATCATATAAGGCAGATAGCAGTACACCATTCCGAGTATGACACCGTTGGCGTTGTACATAAGCCCCAGGGGCGATATTCCGAGCTTTCCGAGAAGCTGATTTATCAGTCCGTTATCCCTTAAAAGTGTGGTCCATGAATTCACGAGGACGACAAGATTCATCCACATGGGGAGCATGGTCATCAGCATAAGCGAGCGCTGAACACTGAGTCCCGTTTTGGTCATGAAATAGGCAAAGGGATAGGCTATCAAGAGGCAGATGGCGGTTGCGGCGAGCGCATAAAGAATCGATATCAGAAAGGAATCCTTATATACGAGTATCTGCGACAGATTCGAAAGCGTAAAGGCTCCGTTTGAATCGGTGAAGGAATAGTAAACAACGGCAAGCAGCGGAACAATAATGAATATGACAGACCAAACCGTATAGGGCGCAAGCCTTACGGCGTTTCTTCTCCTTTCCTCCATCAGAGCTCTTCCTCCGGATCCGACATGTGATCGATCTCCTCACTGTAGGAGCTGTAATCTCCGAAGGTGCCCGAATAGGAGGATTTCTTCATGATGTGGATTGCATCGGGCTCTATATAGAGGCCGACATTGTCACCGACCTTGTGCTCGTCGGTGGTCTGAATCATCCATTTGAAATCATTGATATCAACGATTATCTCATAGTGGACACCGAGGAAGGTGACCGAGGTAACGGTGCCCTCAAGCATTCCCTTAAAGGGAGGCACGATATCCACATCCTCGGGACGGATAACGACATCAACAGGCTCGTTTTTTCTGAAGCCCTTATCGAGACAGGAAAACTCCTTGCCGTCAAAGGAAACAAGAAAATCATTTTTCATAACGCCGTCGATTATGTTGCTTTCGCCGATGAAATCGGCAACAAAGGCGTTTTGAGGCTCGTTGTAAATATCAACAGGTGAGCCTATTTGCTGAATTTTGCCCTTGTCCATAAC
>CAZDEI010000246.1:0-1867 GCA_964504325.1 uncultured Eubacteriales bacterium
ATGTAACGGGTCATGGCGATACGGGCAGCCTCGATCTGGTTGGAGGTGATCCATGCCGGCTCAAGAGCCTGAAGACCAAACTCACCGTTTGAAACGAAATTACCGCGCATTGCCTTACCCTTAAGGCGGCCTCTCTGAACGCGGCGGTATTTAACTCTCTTAGGCAGCAGCATTATCTTGCTCCCCCTTCCTTACGAGGTTTACGGGCATCGTGAAGAACCTCACCGGTGTAGATCCAAACCTTAACGCCGATACGGCCGTAGGTGGTGTGAGCCTCCGCAAAGCCGTAGTCGATGTCGGCGCGGATGGTCTGCAGCGGGATGGTGCCCTCATGATAGTGCTCGGTTCTTGCGATCTCGGCGCCGCCGAGTCGACCTGAGCACTGAGTCTTGATACCCTTTGCTCCGAAGCGCATGGTGCGGCCGATAGCCAGCTTCATTGCACGACGGAAGGAAATACGCTTCTCAAGCTGAGCTGCGATGTTCTCAGCAACGAGGGTTGCGTTGAGGTCGGGATTCTTGATCTCAACGATGTTGATGTTTACCGGCTTACCGAGCATTTTCTCGCAGGTAAGACGGAGCTTTTCGATCTCAGAGCCGTTGCGTCCGATGACCATGCCGGGCTTTGCACAGTGAATGTGAATGCGAACCCTGGCAGCGTCTCTTTCGATTTCGATCTTCGGAACACCGGCTGAGTAAAGCTGCTTCTTAAGATACTTACGGAGGTTATAGTCCTCAACCAAAGTATCGCCGAATTCCCCGTCCTTTACGAACCAACGGGAATCCCAGTTTTTGATAACACCGACACGGAAACCGTTCGGATTAACCTTCTGGCCCATAACTCAACCTCCTCAGTCTTCTTTTTCTCTCAGAACGAGAGTGATATGAGATGTTCTCTTAAGTATGCGATGTGCTCTGCCGTGGTCCTTGGCGCGGATCCTCTTGAGGATCGGGCCGGGGCCGACATGGCACTCGGCAACATAAAGCTTGGATTTATCCATGCCGTGGTTATTCTCGGCATTTGCGATTGCCGACTTAAGCAGCTTCTCAAGATACTCACAAGCGGACTTAGGAGTATACTTAAGAATCGCCATGGCTTTATCAGCAGGCTGGTTGCGGATCATATCGAGTACGATCTGCACCTTGCGGGGCGATATGCGGGCGTAATTGAGTTCTGCCCTTGCTTCCATAGTTTTTCTCTCCTTTCGACCGCTTATTTCGTGCTCTTTGCACCGGCGTGACCCTTAAAGGTTCTGGTCGGTGCAAATTCGCCGAGCTTGTGACCGACCATATCCTCGGTAACATATACCGGAACATGCTTGCGGCCGTCATGCACCGCTATTGTGTGACCGACGAAATCGGGGAATATAGTGGATGCACGGCTCCAGGTCTTGAGAACTCTCTTCTCGCCTGCAGCATTCATTTCCTGAACTCTCTTCATGAGAGCTTCCTGGACATAAGGTCCCTTTTTAATGCTTCTTCCCATTGTTATTTCTCCTTTCGTCGGTTATTTAGCGTTGCGACGCTTTACGATATACTTATCGGTGGATTTATGCTTCTGACGGGTCTTGTAACCGAGAGCCGGCTTACCCCAAGGAGTGACAGGGCCGGAGCGTCCGATAGGTGCTCTGCCCTCACCGCCGCCGTGGGGGTGATCACAGGGGTTCATGACCGAGCCGCGGACGGTGGGTCTCCAGCCCATGTGACGCTTGCGGCCTGCTTTACCGATGTTTACATTCTCATGCTCGGGGTTGCTGACCTGTCCGATGGTGGCCTTGCAGGTTACGGGAACATTTCTGAGCTCTCCGGAGGGGAGTCTGAGAAGTCCGTAGCCGCCTTCCTTAGCCATAAGCTGAGCCATATTACCG
>CAZDEI010000247.1:0-1856 GCA_964504325.1 uncultured Eubacteriales bacterium
GCCTTTGCGGAAATCAAGGATACCCTTATAAAAATGATCGCTCGGGAGCCCTCCGACGGCGAGTATGCTCTTGATATTTTAATGATTGCAAAATACTTTGAGCGAATCGGCGACCATGCGGTTAATATCGCGGAATGGGTCGAATTTTCCGTGACAGGTATTCATAAAGGAGGAAAGGCACTTTGATTTGGTGTGTTGACGACGACAATTCCATAAGAGATATTGAGGTGTATACCCTTGAGCAAACGGGCTTTGAGGTAAAGGGCTTTGCCGACGGCAGCTCGATGCTCAAGGCACTCAAGACCAAAAGGCCGGAGCTTATACTGCTTGATATAATGCTTCCCGAGGTTGACGGTATTTCGGTGCTTAAGGAGCTTAAGGAAAATCCCACCACCCGCGACATACCCGTCATAATGGCAACCGCCAAGGGCACCGAGGCAGATAAAATAAAGGGCCTCGATATCGGTGCGGACGACTATCTCGTAAAGCCGTTCGGCATGATGGAAATGGTTTCGAGAATCAAGGCCGTTCTGCGCCGCTGCTCTCCGAGGACCGCCAACGGCATTCTGACGGTCGGTGAAATTGCCCTGAACGACCGTGAGCACACTGTATCCGTCGGCGAGGAAAGGATTACCCTCACCCTTAAGGAATTCGAGATACTCAAGCTGTTTATGCAGGCGCCCGGAACGGTTTTTTCAAGAGACAGACTGCTCTCGAAGGTTTGGGGTGTCGATTATCTCGGAGAAACGAGAACGGTTGACATGCACATAAAGACGCTTCGACAAAAGCTCGGCAGCTCCGCAGAGCTTATCAAGACGGTAATAGGTGTCGGCTACAAGCTGGAGGTAAGCAAATGAGTAAAAAAATATTCCGCTCGGTCATGGCGGTGGCGATGACCGTTTTGCTCGCCTGTCTTATATTCGTAAACGGTTTTTTCCACGATTATTTCAATAAGGCACAGGTTGAAAAGCTTAAGGAGGCTCTCACGCTTGCCGCCGCTGGCATTGAAAATTCAGGCGTGTCGTATTTCGACTCCTTCGATTCTGAGGTTTTCAGATTCACTCTGATTTCCGCCGACGGAGCCGTAATATATGACTCACGCGCCGACAATTCGGCGATGGATAACCATATCGACCGTGAGGAGATAAAAGAGGCACTCGAAAACGGAAGAGGCAGCAGTGCCCGATATTCCTCTACCCTGACCGAGCGCACCTTTTATGAGGCGGTAAAACTGTCCGACGGCCGCGTTCTCCGCGTATCCACCACACAGGTGACAATAGCCACCCTGATAATGGGCATGCTTCCCGCAATTTGTGCGATAATCATACTTTCGGGCGTAATTGCCGTAATACTTTCACAGCGAATAGCCAAAAGCATCGTAAGGCCGCTTGAGTCCTTGGATCTTGAGGAGCCGGAAAAGAACGATACCTACGAGGAGCTTGCTCCGGTGCTCTCAATGCTCGGCAAGCAGCGCAGACAGATAGAACGGCAAATGCGTGAGCTGAAGCGCAGCTCGGACGAATTCAAGCAAATCACCGCCTCCCTTAACGAGGGCATGCTCCTGCTTGACAGGGAGGGTGCCGTAATAAGCATCAATCCCGCTGCAGAACGACTCTTCAATACCGCAGGCGACCCCATCGGACAAAGCTTTTTAACCGTCGACAGAAGCCTCGGAATGTCGAAGGCCGTCGAAACAGCTCTCGGCGGAGAGCACTGCGAATTCACCGAGGAGCGCTGCGGAAGAGAATACCGCTTTATGCTTACCCCCACCCTTTCCGACGGTAAAATTCTCGGCGCAGTTATACTCTGCATTGATGTTACAGAGGCGGTTTTTGCCGAACGCAACCGAAGAGAAT
>CAZDEI010000248.1:0-1852 GCA_964504325.1 uncultured Eubacteriales bacterium
CACTTTCGAATCTTTTGGGGCTTGTCTGCGATCCGGTTGCGGGGCTTGTCGAGATCCCCTGCATAAAAAGGAATGCCGTGGGCGCCGTCAATGCGCTTGCCGCGGCGAACATGGCGATTGCCGGCATAGAAAGCCTAATTCCCGCCGATGAGGTCATCGAGGCCATGGGCGAGATCGGACATGCTCTTCCCTCCTCTCTCCGTGAAACGGCTCAGGGCGGTCTTGCGGCAACCGAAACCGCAAAAAGGATAACCGCCGAGCTCGGGCATGTGCTGTAACACCCTCGCTTCACACCAAGCAAAGCCGACAGCATATCAGCAGAGCCCCGAAGATCTCTGCCGATATGCTGTTTTTTTACGCAAGAAAATACTTTTAGACAATTTCACGGCAACCGAAAAAAATCTTGCTACCGAACGAAAAATAGTGTATCATGTAATCAGGGTCGGATGCCTCTTATGTCCGACGGAATAATCAACCACAACGGAGGAATTGATATGTTTTGCAGAAACTGCGGAAAACAGCTCGATGACGGAGCACGCTTCTGTGACTCCTGCGGTACACCTACAGGCGATGCACCGGTAAAAGCCGAGTCGACCGCCAACCCGATGCTCAAGAATTTTGTCAGCTCCTTTATGGCCATGTTCTCCGAAAACATCGTTAAAAATTCGGTAAAGGAGGCCTCCTCGAAGACTCTTGAATGGATACTCTTCGCAGCAGCCTATTCGGTTTCCTTCGGCCTGCTCATGAAAACGGCCTTTTGGGACTACAGCGCTCCTGTTTTTCTACTTTCGATACTGCTCGGAGCTCTGCTTATCGCCTCCGAGGCGGGCGGACTGTTCCTCTCGGCCAGGATAATATTCAAAAAGAATACCGGACTGTTTGAAATAGCCAATATAACAGGCTACTCCTTCCTTCCGCTTGCGGCCGTGACCGCCGCCTCTGTCATCCTCGGCAGCATTTGGTGGCCTCTCGCCGTTATTTCGATTGCTTTGGCAATGCTTTTGAAGGTCATTCTCAGCTATGCCGGCTTCAGCAAGCTGGACAAATTCGAAAAAACACCCGTTTTCGTGTATCTTATCGGCATGGCCTTCGCAGCCGTGACCTCGGCGATATTCATATACCTCTTCGTTCTCTTATTTGATATCGAGGCTTATGCCACCGAGCTCCTTTGGGGCTCTTTCGGCGATTCCTTTGCCAACTTCTGTTTTTGATTAAGCCGCCGTTTTCACGGCCTTAGCTTAAAGCACAACAGGGCTCCGTCCTCTGCCTTGAGAGGTCGGAGCCCTTGTTTTTTATGGGCAAGGAGAGTAGCCGGCCGCATCAAGCGGAAATTCAAAAGAGCACTCCGCCTCCTTATCCGTGCCGAATATTCAAGCACTCTTTGACCCGAAAGCAATTGTAAATCTGTTCTCGGCAGCAATAACGCAAGTCTCTATTGCTTTTTTTGAAATTTATGTTAAAATATTTCAAGCGATATATGATTGCGGAGGTTAAAGCAGTGGAAAACTTCAGTATTCTTTACGAAAATCTGGTAAAATTTCATTGGGGAAATTGGGTGATGATGCTTATCGGCGCCTTGCTCATATTCCTTGCAATAAAAAAGGAAATGGAGCCGACGCTTTTGTTGCCGATGGGCTTCGGGACCCTGCTCGTGAATATTCCCGGCGCAGATGTCATTTTGGAAAACGGTCCCCTGACGACACTTTATAATGCGGGCATCGCAAACGAGCTGTTTCCGCTGATACTTTTCATAGGAATCGGAGCTATGATAGACTTCGGTCCCCTGCTTACAAATCCGAAGCTTATGCTGTTCGGCGCGGCGGCTCAGTTCGGTATCTTCTTTACTCTGTTT
>CAZDEI010000249.1:0-1840 GCA_964504325.1 uncultured Eubacteriales bacterium
GACTCTTGATTATACACTAACATGCTTATTTCTTTCAAGATGTTTTTTCGGACTTTTAAATATTTTTTTGAAAAATTCCGTAATAAAGCAAAAAAGTCTGTCAAGTCCCTCCGAAGCAAGGCAAAGCGGCTTCATCAGGAAGCCTGCCGTAAGGGACAATACCCTTGCCGAAAAATTGAGAGCGACAAGAACTCGGCGCGATGCCGTCATCCTCCAAAGGGAGGCGCCGAGACAGCCGACGACAAGTGTAAACACGCGAAGTCTTCCTCCGCCGAAAAGGAGTGAAAAGGAGCAATAGGCAAGCAAAAGGGTGACCGAGTAAGCAATATCAAAAAAGGCATACGCCAGCACCGATGGTAATGTCGGCCTTTTGCGCCTGTCCCTTCGCTTCGCGATATCGTCCGACGACTCGTGCAGCAGAGCCATCCTGAGGGCACAAAAAAGATCGTATACAGCTCCCGCGGCAATGCCCAATACAAGCGAAAGCAGCAGCTCGGCAAGCTGACCGGATACCGAAACGGTGCCCATTATTTGAATATCTTCCCGAGAATACCGCCGCCCTTTACATCGGTACGGTAGCCGAAGGCCTGCAGGCGCCCCTCAACGGTTATATCTCCGCTCTCCGCATTGTACATACCGACCCTCAGCGAGCTGCCTCTGACGCTCAGCTCACCGAGCACGGTGCTGATAACGACAGACTCCTCATCAAAGCTTTTAACATCCCTTACGCCCGACACAAAAAGTTTTTCCCTGTTTTCGAGTATAATGTTTTGCTGCATTTTTATGCTCTTATCATCAGTCATATCGGCTTCTCCCTCCTTATTTGAAAGGATATGCTCGGGAGAAAAAAATATTACCGAGCCAAGGGGGGGTGGATAAAGCTAATCGATAACCGTGAACATGCCGGCGGCATTTTCCTTGGTCGGGCTTTCATTAAGGCTTTCCACACTGACCCTTACGGTGTGGGTTCCAAAGGCAACCTCAAGCTCATCGCCGAGCTTAACCTCATAGGAGGCGCGCGCCACCTTGCCGTTAACCGAAACCCTGCCCGCATCGCAGGCCTCGTTTGCAACCGTTCTGCGCTTGATTATTCGTGATACCTTTAAGAATTTATCAAGTCTCATAATATTCTCCGATCAAAAAAATACAGCCGTCCCCAATGAGGACGGCCGTGCAAGAGAGCTTATTTTACCTCGTCCTTAAGAGCCTTGCCTGCTTTGAAAACAGGAAGCTTTGCGGCGGCGATGGTGATGTTCTCGCCGGTGGCGGGATTTCTGCCGGTTCTCTCTGCGCGCTTCTTTACCTCGAAGGTACCGAAGCCGATAACCTGAACCTTTCCGTCATTCTTAAGCTCAGCGGTGATGGACTCGAAAACTGCTGCTACTGCTGCGTCTGCATCCTTCTTGGTAAGGCCGGTCTTTTCGGCAACTGCTGCGATAAGTTCGGTTTTGTTCATTGTAACGTCCTCCAAAAATTAATATCACACAAACATCAATCGTTTGCTGTTAAAACTATTTTAACCTATTGCGCCAATTTTTTCAAGTAATTTTGCTATTTTTTCGCCCTTGGGCAACGAAATTACATCGTCTTTTTTGATAATTTTGAACAAAATCACGCAAAAAGCATAAACAATGACTGCGATTACAATTGAAACCGCCGTTATTATTATATTTGAAGCAGTGATTTTTTCAAGCAAAAATGATGAAAAATATGCCGAGGCTCCACAAAGTGCAGCGGCGATAAACGGCTTTACAAGACAGCCGAAGAGAGCCAGCTCCGCCTTGGAGCGCTTCACAAGCATAACGGTATTCATAATGCAGATATACGCATAGCATACCGC
>CAZDEI010000250.1:0-1831 GCA_964504325.1 uncultured Eubacteriales bacterium
ATTCCATACCAGTGCGAGAAGCTCACGGTCCTCGTTTATGCCGACACCCTCCTCGAGCTCGGTCTCGATATTGATGCACTTGTCCTCCCAAACGCTTTCAAAGGCAAGAAGGCATTCGCAAAGCTGCTCGGCAAGCTCATATCGGGAAGCCGACGGAAATATCTGTCGGTTTTCAAGCTTGTTGAGCTTCAGTATATTTGTAATCATATCGGCCGTTCTCTCGGAGGCGCGCATGATACCCGTTGCATATTCAATGCGCTTTTCGTCAGAAAGGCTGTCCGCACCTAAAAGAGCGGCATAATTTCCGATTACGGCCAAGGGTGTCTTCATTTCATGAGAGGCATCGGCAACAAAGCCGTCGCGAAGTGCCTCTACACTGCCGAGCTCCTCGGCCATTTTATTAAAGCTGTCCGCAATTTCAAGAAAAGCACCATCGGTAACGGGCGCAGACGGAAGCTTGACTCTTACGGAATAATCGCCCTGCATTATTTTGTCTGCGGCATCGGTTATTTGCCTTGCGGGGCGTATAACGGTCAGCCTGCGCCGTACCGCATCGATCAGTGTGAAAAGCAGGCTTATCAGCACCACATTAAAAAAGGTCAGCTTTGCGGCAATATTAAGCTCCTCTGCCGTCAGCACAAATCCCATCGTATCGGAAAGCACTGTAAAGAAAAGCATAAGACAGCAGGTGGTTACAAATGCCGTGAGCGCAAAAAACGACACAAAGCGACACAGCCATTTGAGCACTGCGCTCAGCGTATCCGCACCCGAGCGCTTCATTTGAGCACCGCCTTATAGCCGAGTCCGTGCACCGTTTTGATTTCAAAATCAGTGCAGTCGGCAAGCTTTGAGCGAAGCTTGAGTATATAAATATCCACCGCTCGGGGCGCGGTTTCGCTCTCCATATTCCAAAACTCATCCATTATCTGCGACCTTGTGAAGGTCTTTTTGGGATACGAAAGCAGCTTGTACAGTATATCGAATTCACGATTCGTGAGGGGAATTTCCTCCTCGCCGAGATAAGCCGTGTGCTCCTCGGTGTCCATAACAAAGCTGCCGACGGTAAGCCTTTTTTCTGCGGCGGCACCCGCCCTTCTCAGCAAAGCACCTATTCGAAGCACAAGCTCATTCAGATCAACCGGCTTTACCATATAGTCGTCGGCACCCAAGCCGAAGCTTTTCTGCTTTGTCGGGAAATCGTCTCTTGCGGTCATGAAGATTATGGGAATTTCCGAATTGATGCTTCTGATTTCCTCGGCAAGGACGCAGCCATCCGTGCCTGGAAGCATGATATCCGATACCACGCATGCGAAGGTGCTTTCGTAAAAGGCGGCTTCCGCCTCATCGGCGTTAAAGCAGCCGATCGCCTCATAGCCGTGGCCTCTCAAAAACGAGCATACCGTACGGTTGAGCTCGATGTCATCCTCTACCACAAGTATTTTCAGCATTTGCGGCACCTCCGTTCAGCTTTGATATTCATTATACAACATTTTAACGACAAAATGTTAATAATTTGTTTTCAAAGGGTTCATTCTGCGGACTTTTCCTGCAGTCTTTCGCTCAGCTCGACAATTTTCGCGGCATATTTTTTCCTTCTTGAGGCAAGCATGGTACGGTATATAAAGACATTTGCCACGCACATAAGAAATCCGACACTGCCGACCGCAATTCCGACAGGCATAGCGGCGGTGATTCCGAGAGAGGCGCCGAGCTTGGTCATTGTAAGACTCATGCCGCTTCCAGCAACAAGAGCCGATACACCTCCGAAGGCATACGCAAATATGCGTGCGGGTCTCTTGACCTTTTTGTCAACGGCAATAAGCTCCTCGAA
>CAZDEI010000251.1:0-1827 GCA_964504325.1 uncultured Eubacteriales bacterium
GTATTACCGAATATGCTCCCATGAATTTCCGTGACGAGGCAACGGGCGAGTGGACCGGCTTTGATACCGAGCTTGCCGAGGCGGTTGCGAAAAAGCTCGGAGTTGATGTTGAATTCTTTGTTTTGGCCGATTGGGGCGCAAAGGTCACCGAGCTGAATGTCAAAAACATCGATTGTGTTTGGAACGGCATGACGATTACAAACGATCTTAAGGAATCGATGGAAATTTCCAAGCCTTATGTACTGAATGCTCAGGTTGTTGTATGCAAAAGCACCGATAAGGAAAAATTTGCAGATGCCTCGGTGCTTGACAGTGTAACCGTTGCCGTTGAGCAGGGCTCGGCCGCCGAAGCGCTTTTCGAGGGTAAAAGCAATACAACTCCCTGCCAGAATATGGCCTCTACTCTTCTTGAGGTAAGAAGCGGAGCCGCAGATGCCGCAGTTATCGACATCACCATGGCAAAAAGCATGCTCGGCGCAGGAACAAGCTATGAGGATCTCTGCTACACCGTATCTCTTTCGGAGGAAAGCTACGGCATCGGCTTCAGAAAGGGCTCCGATATGTGCGCTGAGGTGAATTCGATTCTCGACGAGCTGTCCGCAGACGGAACACTTGACTTTCTTGCGGCAAAATACGGCTTGAATCTTGCGGAATAATCAGTCTATGGATCGGGTCCGGTTTCGTCCGACCCGATCCTGTCTTTGATACGGAGAAAGCAATGTACTTTAATGTTTTTTTATCACTTGCGGAGGGCTTTATAACAACAATAGAGCTCTTCTGCCTTACACTTATAACAGCCTTGCCTCTCGGGCTTGTGATCTGCTTCGGCTCTCGCTGCGGCTTTAAGCCCCTCAAGTATGCGGTAAGGCTGTTTGTTTGGGTAATAAGGGGAACACCTCTTATGCTTCAGCTTATAATATTTTTCTACGGGCCGGGACTTATTGCAAATTGGGCACAGCAATATCAGGACGGCGGCTTTTTTATGTCGTGGCTTGCCTCGTGGCAGGTTATGGACAGATTTACAGCTGCTGTGATAATGTTCGGTATCAATTATGCCTGTTATTTTTCCGAAATCTACCGCGGCGGAATTGACAGCATTCCTCTCGGGCAGTATGAGGCCGGAGCGGTATTGGGACTCACCTCAGGGCAGATATTTTTCAGGGTAATTCTTCTTCAGGTTATAAAAAGAATTATTCCGCCCATCGGCAACGAGGTCATAACTCTTGTCAAGGACACCTCAATTGCCCGAGTTATATCCGTTTATGAGCTGATTTGGGCAGGTGAGGCCTTTATTAAATCCAAGGGACTGCTGTGGCCGCTTCTTGCCACTGGTGCCTTTTATCTGATTTTCAGCGGACTTCTGACAGTGGGCTTTTCCGCACTTGAGAAAAAGCTTTCTTATTTTAAGAGCTGAGGAGATTCAAATGTCTGTTTTAGATGTAAGAAATATTAAAAAGAGCTTCGGCAAAACAGAGGTGCTTAAGGGAATAAGCTTTTCTCTCGAAAGGGGAACGGTGCTTTCGATTATCGGCTCCTCGGGAAGCGGAAAAACTACACTTTTAAGATGCTTGAATTTCCTCGAAAGACCCGATTTCGGCTCTGTTGCCGTAAACGGTGAGATTATTTTCGATTCCTCTGATAAGTCAAAGCTGTCGGCCGAGGAGGTTCGAAAAAGAAGAATGCACTTCGGCCTTGTTTTTCAGTCCTTTAATCTGTTTCCGCAGTATACGGTGCTGAAAAACGTTTCTCTTGCTCCCGTGCTAACAGGTAAGCTGTCCCGTGATAAGGCGGAGCAGATGGCAAGGGAGCTGCTTGACAGGGTTGGAC
>CAZDEI010000252.1:0-1810 GCA_964504325.1 uncultured Eubacteriales bacterium
TTCGCTGAGGCTCGCCTCACTTATGCGCTCATCCGTTTTGACCGACAGAGCATATTTTATAAAGCATGCCGAGGCTGTCACCGAGGAAAGCAGGCGTCGGCTTACGGCTGCCTTTTCGGGAAAGCTCGAAAGAGCCGGCCTTGAGCTCGGCAAAAGGCTTGCGGCACTCGATTCGCTGAGCCCCCTGAAAACCCTTTCACGAGGCTATGCCGCAGTGGCGGCGGAGGGCAGAGCTGTCTGCTCGGTATCCGAGCTTGCGGTGGGAGACAGTATATCCGTTATCATGTCGGACGGTGAGCTCAGCTGTAAAATCACCGCAAAAAGATAACTATCCGATCGGAGGCTCATAAATTGGAAAACAGAGATTTTGAAGGCTCGCTTGCCCGTCTTGACGAAATAGTAAGCCTGCTTGAGTCGGGCAAATGCACGCTTGATGAGTCCTTTGCTCTTTTTGAGGAGGGTACCGCACTTTCGAGGCAGTGTGAGGAGCTCCTTGCCAAGGCTAAGTGCAGGCTCAGTGCAATGAACGATGTAAGGGGAGAGAGCGAGCAGTGAGTATTAAGGATCTGTTAAAGGAGGATAAGCTTGCCGTTGAAGAGGCTCTTGACGGCTTCGTTCCCGAGGTCGACACGCTTTATTCAACCGTCAACGATGCCATGCGTTATTCTCTCATGCTCGGCGGAAAGCGCATAAGGCCCTGCCTGACGCTTGAATTCTGCAAGGCCTGCGGAGGACGGACGGAGTCTGCCCTTTCCCTTGCCGCCGCCGTTGAAATGATTCATACCTATTCGCTTATTCATGATGATCTTCCCTGTATGGATAACGATGACATGCGTCGCGGCCAGCCCTCCTGTCATAAAAAATACGGCTATGCGGAGGCGATGCTTGCCGGAGATGCACTGCTGACTGCGGCCTTTCGGGTTGCCGTGTCTGACAGCGCCCTTCCCGCCGAGAGACGGGTTGAGGCGGTCGAGCTGCTTTCAAGCCTTGCGGGTATTAACGGAATGGTCGGAGGACAGGTGATGGATCTCCGCTTTGAGGGTCAGAGCCCCTCTGCCGAGCTACTCGGAGAAATCAATTCACTCAAAACCGGTGCGCTTCTAAGGGCTGCCGCCGAGCTCGGCTGTATAGCCGCCGAGGCCGACGAAGGCAAGCGTGCCGCGGCACGCAGCTATGCCGAATACCTCGGCGAGGCATTCCAAATTACCGATGATATTTTGGATATCATCGGTGACGGAAGCAAGCTCGGAAAGCCGATAGGAAGCGATGCCGAGAACCGCAAGCAGACCTACGCCGCACTTAACGGCATTGAGGCGGCAAGGTCAAGGGCGGCCGAGCTTACCGAGGCCGCAGTAGGCGCCCTTGAGGTCTTCGGTGACCGCGCCGAGTCCTTGAAGGAGCTTGCATTTTATCTTCTCGAAAGAGATCACTGAAACGGATGACTGTTTTTTATGGAGTACAAATATCTCGGAAGAGTCAATTCTCCCGACGAGCTCAAGAGGCTTGATATTTCACAGCTCAAGCAGCTTTGTGAGGAAATACGCGACTGTATAATTGCCACCGTTTCCGAAAACGGCGGACATCTTGCCTCCAACCTCGGAGCGGTCGAGATGACGGTGGCACTTCATTATGTTTTCGATTCGCCGACCGACAGCATTGTTTTCGATGTCGGTCATCAGTGCTATACGCACAAGCTGCTTACGGGCCGCTTTGAGCGGTTTTCAACACTTCGTCGCGAAAACGGAATTTCGGGCTTTATGCGTCCCTCCGAAAGTGAGCATGACCCCTTTGTAACGGGTCACAGCTCCAC
>CAZDEI010000253.1:0-1804 GCA_964504325.1 uncultured Eubacteriales bacterium
ACGACCTCCGGGTTATGAGCCCGACGAGCTACCAACTGCTCTACCCCGCGATATTTAATTTTCAGGTGCCTAATTATAATACCACACTGCAGCTCTAATGTCAAGCATTATTTTTCAAAAATAATGCGAACTGCCGACAAGTAGCCGACAGTTCGCTGCTTCGGAGCAAGCGCTTTCCGCTTACAGAATTATTGATTCACCCGTCATTTCCTCGGGCTGTGCAAGTCCGAGGAGCTTGAGCATTGTCGGGGCAATATCGCAAAGCTTGCCGCCCTCGCGGAGCTTGCAGTCGCTTCCGATTACACAGAAGGGAACGGGATAGGTGGTGTGTGCAGTAAAGGGCTCGCCGTTTTCATCGAGCATCTTATCTGCGTTTCCGTGATCGGCGGTGATGATTGCACAGCCGTCCATGGAAAGTGCGGCATCGACCACTCTGCCTACGCAGGTATCGACGGTTTCGACAGCCTTTACCGCGGCCTTGAACACGCCTGTGTGACCGACCATGTCGCAGTTGGCAAAGTTGAGAATTACGACATCGTATTTGCAGCTCTTGATTGCTTCGACTGCCTTGTCGCAGACCTCGACAGCACTCATTTCGGGCTGCATGTCATAGGTGGCAACCTTGGGAGAGGGGACAAGGATTCTGTCCTCGCCCTCAAACTTCACCTCGACGCCGCCGTTGAAGAAGAAGGTTACATGTGCATACTTCTCGGTTTCGGCAATTCTGATCTGAGTCTTGCCCTGCTTTGCAAGGTACTCGCCGAGAGTGTTGTTCAGTGTCTGCGGCTTGAAGGCCACAAGGACATTGGGCATTGTGGCATCGTACTGAGTCATGCAAACAAAAACAACATTTTTCTGTCCACCGCGACGCTCAAAGCCGTTGAAATCGGGATCGGTAAAGGTGCGGGTGATTTCTCTTGCACGGTCGGGACGGAAATTGAAGAATATAACGCTGTCTCCGCTTTCAATACCCTTTCCTCCCGAAATAACGGTAGGAAGAACAAACTCGTCTGTAAGGTGCTTTCCGTCTGCGTCGACGGTTTCATATGAGGCTCTGATTGCCTCCGAGGCGTTGTCTGCCTGTACACCCTCACGGTATACAAGCGCGGAGTATGCGAGCTCAACGCGATTCCAACGGTTATCGCGATCCATTGCATAGAATCTGCCCATTACATCGGCGATTTTTCCCACACCGAGCTTATCAAGCTTGCTTTGAAGCTCGTCAATAAAATCTGCGGCAGATGCAGGAGGAACATCGCGTCCGTCGAGGAAGCAATGAACAAAAACATCCTTGAGTCCCGCGCGCTTTGCAGCCTCAACAAGAGCATAAAGATGAGAATTGTGGGAATGAACACCGCCGTCCGAAACAAGACCCATAAGGTGGAGCGCGGAGCTGTTTTTCTTACAGTTTTCGATAGCCTCGGAGAAGGCTGCATTGCTGAAGAAATCTCCGTCGCTTATCGACTTGGTGATTCTTGTGAGCTCCTGATAAACAATTCTTCCGGCACCCATATTGGTGTGACCGACCTCACTGTTACCCATCTGACCGACGGGAAGACCGACATCCATGCCCGAGGCACCGATATATGTGATGGGGTTCTCGGCAAAAAATGCATCAAGACGGGGAGTGGAAGCCGCTTTTATGGCGTTTCCGTTAACCTCGGCGTTGTTACCGAAGCCGTCCATTATCGTAAGAACCAAAGGTTTTTTCATTTATATGACCTGCCTTAGATGATTATTTGCTCGCGGCGGCGACAATAACAGAGAAATCCGCTGCCTTAAGAGAGGCACCGCCGATGAGTCC
>CAZDEI010000254.1:0-1786 GCA_964504325.1 uncultured Eubacteriales bacterium
GTATTTACAGTAGGCACCGAGCAGGCATGCGCTTACAAGAAGACTCGGCTTGCCGATGGGTCTGCCGTTCAGGAGCGCCGACTTAAGCCGCTCACCCTCATAAACAAGCTTGAGCGAAAAGAAGGGGCTGCCGTCTTCGAGAAGCTCAAGGAAGAGCCTGTCGCCCTCCCAGCCGCAATTATCTCTGACGAAGCACTTTTCGCGCCATTCAAGCTCACCCTCATCGCAGTCGGTAAGCTCGCCTGTCCACAGCGAGGCGGTGAAAAGGTGCATTATTTCGGCTTCCCATTTATCGGAAGCAAAGGTAACAACACCTCGGTAGCTGTAGGAAAGCAGGGTAAGTCCCGTTTCCTCCCTCACCTCGCGAAGCAGGCATTCCTCGGGGCTCTCGCCCTCCTCAAGCTTTCCGCCGACACCGATCCACTTGTCTCTGTTGGGATCGTTTTCCTTTTTGGTACGGTGCATCACAAGGTATTTATCGCCCTTTTCAATATAGCAAAGCGTTGAATTTTTCATTACTTACTCCGGAAAAATGGTATGCGTATGCTCACGGCATTCGCCCGGAGCAAGCTGCAAAAGACCTGTTTTTTCGACAAATTCACCGTTGGTGTCGGAATCGTCGGGCAAGCCGTTCCAGACCTCAAGGCAAACAAAGCCCGCGCCCGGCTTTTTCCACACCAAAAGATGCGGAAAATCGCCGAGAGACAGGCGAACCGACCTATCCGTCTCGGCATCCCTCAGCAGGACGGTGTGTGCACCGGTATCCTTAAAAATAAGAGTATCAAGACTGAAAAGACCGTCATGCAGCTTTATGGTGACGGAGCCGTTATCGCTGTCATACACCGTCTCGGTCATTTTTGAAAGCTCGGCATATTCGCCGTTCATAAGACCGTTCTCATCCACCCTTGCGGAAAGAGTGCTGTCGGCTCCCAAAAGCTCAAGCGTACAGCTCCGGGCGCCGGAAACGGAGTAGCCCTCATGGCTGCCGACCGAGTAAAGCATTTCGCTCTCTCCCCTGTTTTCGACAATATATTTCACCGTCAGACAATTGTCGACAAGAAAAAAGCCGACTCGGAAGCTGAAATCAAAGGGGTATACCGACCTGCTCTTCTCGGTTGAGAGGAGCTCGAAAACAACCGAGGAGGTTGTTTTTTCATGCACAGTAAACTCCGACTCAGAGGCAAAGCCGTGCGCCTTAAGGCAATACTCATTTCCGCCGAGCCTATACATACCGTTTTTAAGTCTTCCGCAGATAGGAAAAAGGACGGGTGCTGAATGCGCCCAAGCGCCGTCGGCCTTACGGATATACTCACCCTTTTCGCCGATAAGAGAGACAAGCTCCGCACCTGCTGTGGAAATTTCGGCGGAAAGCCTGCCGTTTGATATTCCTATTATCTCACTCATTGTTAAAGCTCGCCTCCAAGCGGTAGATCGGATAGCCGAGATCGGAAAAGCGCTTTTCATATTCGGTAACTATATTGTCCTCAACGGGCTCGGCATGAAGATCAAGAGATACATTTTTGATAAGGCAACCGTGCGCCGAAAGCTGCTCTATCGAGAATTCGAAAAAATGCCTGTTATCGGTCTTTTGATGAACTTCGCCGCCCGACACCAAAAGCCTGTCGTAGATTTTCAAAAAGCACTCAGCAGTAAGCCTGTGAGAGGCATATTTCTTTTTCGGGAAGGGGCAGGAAAAATTCAGGTATATCATTTCCACGGTGTGCGGTCTGATAAACGAGGGAAGATATTCCGCAGAGCACTGCACGAATTTAAGGTTGTCTATTCC
>CAZDEI010000255.1:0-1768 GCA_964504325.1 uncultured Eubacteriales bacterium
GATATCCGACAGAGGGCTTCCGTGCATTCTCGGAATAAATAAAATAGATCTGCTTGAGGACAAGGGCCGACTTCTGTCGGTTATTTCGAAATACGCGCAATGCTATCCCTTTGCCGCCGTTGTGCCATTTTCCGCACGCACGGGGGACGGTGTCGGTGAGCTTATTAAGGAGCTTATGTGCTTCAAAAGAAGCGGTATTCATTATTTTGACGACGATGCCTTTACCGATCAGCCGGACGGACATCTTGTCTGCGAGCTGATTCGTGAAAAGCTTTTACGCTCACTTGACAAGGAAATACCTCACGGAATAGCTGTAAGCCTTGAACGCTTTTTCGAGCGTGACAATGTCGACGGAGAACCGATTATCGAGGTCGGCGCAGTGATCTTCTGCGAAAAGGAAAGTCATAAGGGTATTATCATAGGAAAGGGCGGGGCAATGCTGAAAAGGGTCGGTACCGCCGCACGCCGCGATATTGAGGCCTTCTTCGGCTGCAAAACCGATTTGAAGCTTTGGGTAAAGGTCAAGGAGGATTGGCGCAACCGAGAAAGCCTTATAAGACAGCTCGGTCTTGACAGCTCAAAATAATCCCGAGCCGCAACGGCTTACGGCAAAATTACTGCATAAACTAATTCCGAGCAAGCTCGGGAGGTGGTTTTACGGACGAGAAGCAGGCGTGGGAGCGCTTTAAGGAGACCGGTGCGGTGTTGGATTATTTGGAGTACAGAACCTTAGAGCAGAAAAGAATTGCCGCGGAGAAGAAAAATGCAGATAACAACGGACGGAATCGTAATAAAAGAAAACGCCGTGGGTGATTATGACAGAGCTGTTACCCTCCTGACCCGTGATATCGGCGTTGTCAGAGCCTTCAGTGTCGGGGCGAGACGGCTCAAAAGCAAAAAAAATGCCTCTACCTCCTTGCTTGCCTATTCGCGTCTTACGCTCAAAAAAAGCCGCGAGGTTTACCGAATTGAGGAGGCCGAGTCGAAGGAAATGTTTTTCGGTCTCAGGGGTGATATTGTAAAGCTTTCGGTTGCACAGTATCTTTGCGAGCTTTGTGCCGTAACGGTTCCCGAAAATGAGACCTCCGAAGAGCTTTTGAGGCTGATATTGAACACCCTCGCCTTTCTTTCGGATTCCGACAGGGATCCGTATCTTTTGAAAAGCATAGCCGAGCTGAGGCTTGTATCGGCCTCGGGCTATGCTCCCGACCTTGTCGGCTGTCGAGAGTGCGGCTGCTATGAGGCGGACGGCTTTTATTTTGACACCGAGGCCTCGTCGCTGCTCTGCCGAAGCTGTGCCGAGCAGCTCGGGGCTGCCGCCGGCTTTAAGCTGGACATGACTCTCACCTCTGCCTTAAGGCATATAGTTTTCTCGGACTTTTCACGGCTGTTCTCCTTTACGGTTCCGGAGGAAAGAGCGAGAGCGCTTTCGAGAGTTACCGAGGGCTATGTGCTGAGTGTAAGTGAGCGTGGCTTTAAAAGCCTTGATTTTTTGCATTCACTTGATTTTTGAATCTACGGAGTATACATAATGGATGATTTTATTAAAAAGCATTTCCGAACCCTTGAATTCGACAAGGTGCTTCAAATGCTTGCGGATAAGGCCGCTATCGAGGAAACAAAGCAGGAGGCAAGGCTTCTTTTGCCTGCAACAGATATTTCCGAGGCCCGTCGCCTGCTTGACAGAACCGACTGCGCCTACCGACTGATAGCCTTTATGGGGCGTCCCTCCTTCGGCTCCGCCGTGAATACCTCGGCCGCCGTAAGA
>CAZDEI010000256.1:0-1761 GCA_964504325.1 uncultured Eubacteriales bacterium
GGAAACAAAGGAGCAGGCGATGAAATCGACACCGTTTTTAATGCCGAAGGCAATGTCATCCTTGTCCTGCTTGCTGAGATAGGTCTGCTTGAGAACAACGCCGGGGAAGCTCATGCTCTTGCGGTCGGAAAGCTTGCCGCCCTCAATGACCCGACATATAACATCGCGATCCCTGATATCGGTTATTTCAAAGCTGACAAGGCCGTTGTTTACAAGTATTTTTCCGCCTACCGAAAGCTCATCTGCAAGCTTTTTATAGCTTACGGACACCCTTGTCTCGTCGCCGACAATATCGTCGGGAGTAAAGGTGAAGCTGTCTCCGTCGTGAAGCTCCACAGAGCCGTTTGCAAATTTTCCGATACGGTATTCGGGACCCTTTGTGTCGAGCATTATCGCAATCGGAAGCCCGAGCTTTGCTCGAACCGCTTTGATCATTTCGATATTCTTGAGATGCCCCTCATGATCGCCGTGCGAAAAATTGAGTCGTGCGACATTCATGCCTGCCTTGCACATTGCGGTAAGCATTGCCTCATTGGAGGAGGCGGGGCCTATGGTGCATACTATTTTTGTTTTTCTCATATTATTTCATCCCTTAAGGTAAAATGCAGCTCGTTATACATTGAAGAGGAATTCGGCAATATCGCCGTCCTTCACAACATACTCCTTGCCCTCGGTTCGGACAAGGCCCTTGGTTTTTGCGGCGGCCATTGAGCCGCAGGCAATAAGATCGTCGTAGGAAACTATTTGTGCGCGTATAAAGCCTCGTTCAAAATCGGAATGTATTTTTCCGGCGGCCTGAGGCGCCTTGGAGCCGTTTCGAATCGTCCATGCGCGAACCTCCTTTTCGCCAGCCGTCAGGAAGGAAATGAGACCGAGAAGATGATAGCTCTTTTGAATAAGACGGTCAAGTCCCGACTGCTCAAGACCGAGATCGGCAAGGAACATGCTTTTTTCCTCGCTGCTCATGCCGGAAATATCTGCCTCCATGCTTGCACATATGGGAAGCACCTCGGCGTTTTCCGATTCCGCAATCCTCTGCACCGTGACAAAATTCGCATTTTTCGACGGTCCCTCGCCGGAAAAATCCTCCTCGCTTAAATTAGCGGCATAGATTATCGGCTTTGCGGTCAGCAGACACAAGGAGTCGAGAACCGCCCCTTCGTCCTCATCGCATTCGACGGTGCGAGCCGCCCTTCCGCCCTCGAGAGCCGAATAGAGTCGGTTGAGAAAATCAAGCTCCTTGGCAAGTGATTTGTCACCCTTCAAGGCCTTGGCGGTACGATCGATGCGGCGCTTCACAATATCCATATCCGAAAAGATGAGCTCAAGATCAATGGTTTCGATATCTCTTGCGGGATCTACACTGCCCTCGACATGAATTACATCCGTGCCCTCAAAGCAGCGCACGACGTGGATTATCGCATCAACCTCGCGAATGTTACCGAGAAACTGATTGCCGAGGCCCTCGCCCTTGGAGGCACCCTTTACAAGCCCCGCAATGTCAACAAACTCGATAACTGCAGGAACGATAGGAGGCACCCGAGTTCCCTGTGTGTACATTTTACAGAGCCTGTCAAGTCTCTCGTCGGGAACGGCGACCACACCCACATTCGGCTCAATGGTGCAGAAGGGGTAGTTGGCAGACTGGGCGCCTGCGTTGGTTATTGCGTTGAAAAGTGTCGATTTGCCGACATTCGGCAGACCTACGATACCTAATTTCAATATAATCACACCTTAATGTTGAATTCGTCCCAAAATTAC
>CAZDEI010000257.1:0-1751 GCA_964504325.1 uncultured Eubacteriales bacterium
ATGCAAAACTGCACCATCAGCTCTTTTTTTGCGTCATGTGCTATCAGTGCTATATTCATGACTCTTCTTCCCACCTTTTTGATTGAATTTTTTCTGATAACGGGTCAAATATTGCCGACCCGAGGCAAATAAACGCGCTCTCCGCAAAGCCTTGCGGCGATTCGGGCAAAGGCCATTGCCGCTCTTCCGTTTTCGGGAGGAGTTCTGCTTGCCGCAGCCTCCACCACCTCATCATCCAAGGGAACTATTCCGATAAGACCCATAGCGGTTTTGTCTATTATGGAATCAATATCGTCATGCATGCGTCCCACGCGCTTTTTGGTGAATTTATTGACTATAAGCCGCGCTTCCCCAAAGCCGAGCCGCTTGACCATTGCTCCCGCCTTCACAGCTCCGTTAACCGCCGCTCTGTCACTGTTTGTCACGGCAAGCACAAGTGAATCCCGCGGAAGTCCGACATAATATTTCTCATCAACGCCTGCCGGACAGTCTACTATGACAAAGTCCCGTGTTGCGGCCGCCTCGATAACGGCTCTTCCGAAGGAGCTCGGCTCAAGCCCGCCGTAATTCACCGGTGCGGCAAGCACGGAAAGTCCCTCGGTTCCCGAGACTGCCACGGTGCTTTCCTCGACCTCCTCGGGAGCGGCCTGAGCATCGGTTAAATCGAGCATAACCCTGTCATCGGCACCGAGCATTGAATCAACACAGCGAAGTCCCTCATCTGCATCCACCAAAAGCACACGCTTTGACAGATTGCAAAGCGCCGCCGCGATGCCTATGCTCACGGTAGTCTTACCGACTCCGCCCTTTCCCGATGTCACTATGATTATCTTTCCCAAGAAAATGCTCCTCTCGGCAACGTATAAAGGATATTTTCGCTGTAATAAGCCCTTAAACGACAGCTTCGGACAACACTTGTTATAATAACACAAAACAGCTTATTTGTCAAAAGGATATTAATGCTCGCGTCTGCCGCCTCCGGATCACGAAGCAATCGGCTTATTTCAGCGGAATATCGGGGGTCGTTTCGGTGGATATTTCACCGTCATTGAAGAAATAGCTGTCGATCAGCTTGCGCGCAACAGGGCAGGTTGAATTACTGATAACTCCCGATTCGGCCACGACCATGATGGCTATTTCGGCATCCTCATACGGAGCAAAGGAGCAGAAAAAGGTGTTATCCTCTCCACCCGTTTCGGCGGTACCCGTTTTACCCGCGACATTAAGCTGCGAATCTGCAAAATACCACTGAGCGGTTCCCTCGGTGACAACCTGACGCATTCCGTCTCTTATCACCTCAAGTGTTGAGGCGCTCATTTCAACCGTGTTGAGCACCTCGGGCTCGCCCGAGACGAGCACCTCACCGGTATAGTGGTCTCTTATTTCCTTAAGAAGCGTTGCCCTGTAGCGTGTGCCTCCGTTTGCAATTGTGGCACAGTACATGGCAAGCTGTATGGGCGTAAAGGCGTTATTCTGCTGTCCTATCGCGGCGGCAAGCGTCGCGCCGGCGGTCCACCTTTGACCTATGGATTCCGAATATTCGGGTCCCGCAAGCACCCCTGTTTTTTCCGCAAGCTCTATGCCGGTTGGCTGACCGAGTCCGAATATCCTGCAGTAGGTATTCATCTTGGTTATGCCGAGACGGTAGCCCATTTCAAAGAAAAAGTAGTTGCAGGACTGACCGATGGCAGTGCTGAGAGGAATATTTCCGTGCCTGTGCAGACACTTGGGCTGATAATCCTCATATCGTT
>CAZDEI010000258.1:0-1749 GCA_964504325.1 uncultured Eubacteriales bacterium
ATATAAGACACGCTTTAATTTGTCAATCAATAAATAATTATATTAAAAGACTTTTTTTCGAGCTTTTCACCATCTGTTTTCGAGATAAAAAAGGACCGCCGCAGTCCCCTTGAAGAGGTGCGGCGATCGGCTGTTATCGGATATGCTCAAACCCTGCCTATTTGCCGGTGAATATGGATTTATACTCCTTAGACACCGCCATTGCGACATAATCGTCGGCACCGACTATGACATGGTCAAGCAGCTTCACTCCGATATTATCGAGAAGCTCCTTGATTCTTATGGTGGTCTGTATATCGGGGCGTGAGGGCAAGGGCAGTCCGCCCGGATGATTGTGACTTAATACAACATTTGCCGCATTGTGCTTAAGCACCACCTCAAGCAGCTTTTTAGGCGACAGAGGTGCAAGCGTGTTTATTCCGCTGCTTATTTCCTCAACCGCAAGCAGCTTACACTGACCGTCAAGCAGCATGGCAACGACGATCTCGTGATTGATATTGGAAAAATAATTTTGCAGATACAGTCCACACTGCTCAGAGGTGTTAAAATGCCTGATGTTTTTATCGCTTTCAAGCAGATACATTCTGTGAAGCGGAAGTATCATCGAAATGAGCATTGCGGTCTGCTCGCCTATTCCGTTGACCTTTTTCAATTCATCTGCCGACGCACTCATTACCGCCGAAAAGCTGCCGAAGTGCTTTATCAGCTCGTGTGCGATCTCATTCGTATTCTTTCTCGGAATTGTAAAATAAAGCAGCATTTCCAGCGCCTCATGCGGCTCAAAGGCGGAAAGTCCGTTCTTGAAATAACGGCTCCTCATCCTCTCTCTGTGTCCCTCATGAACCGAATCCATACCGCTCTCACCTGCTTACCTTTAGTATTTTTCAGTGCTTTTATCCTGACTTTCGTATATTGTACCAAAATCGTATCGTCTTTGCAAATACATTTAACAAATAATTTGCTTTTTCACAAATGTATGGTATAATACATCTGTTAATCTGCGTAGCTTTTTCGCCTGCGGCACGGCTCTCGGCGGGCTGTGCCGACACAAAAACAGTTATTTGAGGTGCTCCCATGGATCTTCTTACAGTAAAGGATGTATACAAAAAGCGTTCGGAATTTGCCGACAAAGCAGTTACAGTTTGCGGCTGGATAAGAAACAACCGCCCCTCCAAGGCCTTCGGCTTTATAATGCTCAATGACGGTACATATTTTGAAAGCATACAGATCGTTTATGACGACAGGCTTGAAAATTTTGCCGAAATAAGCAAGCTCAATGTCGGAGCCGCCGTTGTTATAAGAGGCACCGTGGTGCTTACTCCCGAGGCTAAGCAGCCCTTTGAAATACACGCCGAGGAGATAACGCTTGAGGGCAGCTCGACTCCCGATTATCCACTTCAGAAGAAAAAGCATTCCTTTGAATATCTCCGCACCATATCCCACCTTCGTCCCCGCACCAACACCTTTCAGGCGGTCTTCAGAGTGCGCTCGCTCGCCGCTTTCGCGATACACAAATTCTTTCAGGAGCGCAGCTTTGTATATGTCCACACTCCCCTCATAACGGGCAGCGACTGCGAGGGTGCGGGCGAAATGTTTCAGGTCACCACACTTGACCTCAGGGATGTGCCGAAGGACGAAAACGGCGCACCGGATTACTCCGAGGATTTCTTCGGAAAGCCCGCAAATCTTACCGTCAGCGGTCAGCTGAACGGTGAGACCTATGCAATGGCCTTCCGCAATATATACACC
>CAZDEI010000259.1:0-1735 GCA_964504325.1 uncultured Eubacteriales bacterium
GGATAACAAGAGCTTTTATCTTGATGAAAACGGACTTTATTGGCGTCTGTATCCCTACATAGGCGATGCAAAAACCTATAACATGGTCGGCAAGCCCGAGGATTTCAGAAAAAGCGGCTTTGCCGTCGGCGACTTTATGATGATGCTGTCCGACTTTCCCGCCGATATTCTTCATGAAACAATAAAGAACTTCCACAACACCCCCTCTCGCTACGCCGATCTTATGCGAGCAGCCGAGAAAGACACCGTGGGAAGAAGAGCCTCTGTCGAGGCAGAGCTTGACTTTGCGCGTCAAAGAAAAGCGTTTACCACGCTGATCACCGATGCCGGAGAAAAGGGTGAAATTCCGCTTCGCGTCACCCACAACGACACAAAGCTCAACAATATTCTTTTCGACAACAAGACCGATGAGCCCATCTGTCTTATCGATCTCGACACCATAATGCCCGGCTATTCGGCAAGCGATTTCGGCGATTCGATACGAGTCGGTGCCTCCACCGGAGCAGAGGACGAAAAGGAGCTCTCGCTTGTAGACATTGATCTTGAGCTTTACGAGCAGTTCACAATGGGCTACCTTGCCGCATGCGGAGACTCCCTTACCGATAAGGAAAAGGAGCTTCTGCCAGTGGGTGCGAAAATGCTCACGCTCGAATGCGGAATGAGATTTTTAACCGACTATCTCAACGGTGATACGTATTTTAAAACTCAGTATCCCGAGCACAACCTCGTCCGCTGCCGCAGTCAGTTCAAGCTGGTTGCCTCCATGGAAAAGCATTGGGACGAAATGGTAAGCATTACCCGCAAATACTGTGACTGATTTTGTACGCTTTCGCACATGCTAACCTTACCGCAAATGCGGCAATCGATTTTTGAGGTGAAAGCATGCGAAAAAACAAAGCTCCCTCGACCCTGTCCTCAAGCGGCGAGCCGACGACCGTGACTGAGCTGTTGAACAAGTACGGAACCTACAACATTCAACCGACGGCAGACACCGAAAACGAGCTTCCCGCCATTGCACAGGGCCTGCCCCGTGCAGAGAAAATGGGCAAAAGGGAAAGCAGTAAAAAATGAATGCGGAAAAGCGCGGAGAAGGCTGATTTAAGCCGTCTCCGCGCTTCCTATTTTAAAATTATTTAAAATATAAAAGTCGACCGGTATCAATCTCTTTTGAAAATATCTCTTGTGTATACCTTGTCCTTAATATCATCCAGGCATGCATCGTATCGATTCGCAAGCACTGCTCCGCACATCGACTTGAAGCGCTCGAGATCATTCACGATCTCGCTTCCGAAGAAGGTCTCGCCGTCGCGCAGGGTCGGCTCGTATATAATCACCCTGGCGCCCTTGGCCTTTATCCGCTTCATAACGCCCTGTATCGACGACTGACGGAAATTGTCGGAATTTGATTTCATGGTCAGACGGTAAACGCCTATGGTGACCGGTGTCTCCCTTTCGCTGCTGTAGGTGTTATCGGCCTCATAGCCGTAGCCTCCCGCCATTTGGAGCACTCGGTCGGCTATGAAATCCTTTCGGGTTCGATTGGATTCGACAATTGCCGACATCATATTTTGCGGAACATCGGCATAATTGGCGAGGAGCTGCTTGGTGTCCTTAGGCAGACAATAGCCGCCGTAGCCGAAGGAGGGATTGTTGTAATGATCGCCGATTCGCGGATCGAGACAGACACCCTTGATTATCTGCTCGGTGTCGAGTCCCTTCATTTCCGCATAGGTGT
>CAZDEI010000260.1:0-1723 GCA_964504325.1 uncultured Eubacteriales bacterium
GAGTGCCATCCTGTTTATACAGGGTGATAGAATCGTGCTTTTGGAAATACTCCTTCAGGAACTCCTTTGTGATTTCTTTTGTGCCTTGCTCTTTTTTGTTAAGCAGACAGCTGCTTTGGAAGATATGTAATATCAAAATAAGACGTCGCGGCACCCGTTACAGAGTCGAGTGCCGCGACATAGCCTGTCTCGGGAGGCTATGAGGCCTCCCTTTTTTCCTGCCTTGCAGTCTCCTGCGCCGTTTTGAGCATGTTTTCCGCAAATACGGCATAGCCCCTTTGAGTATCGTTGACAAACACATGGGTCACCGCACCGATCAGTCTGCCGTTTTGGATTATCGGGCTGCCGCTCATTCCCTGCACGATTCCACCGGCGATGCTCAGTAGCCTTTCGTCGGTCACTCTTATGACCATGCTCTGCTGGTCGCTGCCGCTCAGGCGAATCCTTTCCACCGTACAGTCAAAAAGCTCGGGACCGCTGTCGGAAACGGTCGAAAGCAGCTGTGCATATCCAAGCGCGACCTGCTGCTTGGTTGCCACGGGATACAGGCGATCGGTTGCATACACCGATTTTACCCTGCCGTATATGCCGAGGCTTGAGTTGAGCAGTATCTCACCCGAAAGCGAGGAAACGAATCTGCCGCGAAGCTCACCCGGAGCTCCGTTTCGGCTCTTTTCTATTCCGAGTATTTCGGTGCCGGTTATTTCACCCGAAAGCAACGGCACCGCCTCGCCCGTGGTGCGGTCGGTTATCGCATGACCGAGACCTGCGGTAATACCGGTGGCGGGATCGTAAAAGGTCAGCGTGCCGATTCCCGCAGAGCTGTCTCTGACCCAAAGCCCTATGCGGTAGCTGCCCTCGCTCACGGAATATGCCGGCTTCACCGTCAGCTTAAGACGCTTACCGCCTCGGCTTATCTCAAGGCTCAGAGCAGCGCCCTTTGACTCGCTTACGGCCGCCGAGACATCGGCATTTTCGGTCACAGCTCTTCCGCCGACCGAAAGCAGAACATCTCCTATCTCCACGCCTGCCCTTTTTGCGGGATTAATGCTTCCCTCCGCCGTATCCACATCGCTCATTCCGACCACCATTGCACCGTCGGAATAAATTTTTATTCCGAACGGCTCACCAAGCACACGGACCTCGCTTTTCGAAACGACCGTTACCTCGGCCCTTCCTACGGGAAAGAGCCCGAAAAGCAGCAGCTCTGCGGTATATTCTCTCTCTCCGCCGAGCAGCGAGGCCTGAAGTCTCCCGTCGGTGCTGCGTTCAACCGCCTTCACCGGAAAAACGCCCGCCACCGTCATGTCGGCCGAATCGGTGCACATCAGCCTGTCGGGCAAAGCCCTTGAAAGATACGAAAAGGAAAGAAACAGCAAGCTGCAGCTCACGGCAAGCAGAATGCAAAACGGTGCCAAAATTCTTTTACAGCACTTTTGCATCGGTCAGCCCTCTTTTTTGTTTTCAGCCTGCCGAATTATTTTACCCGCCGCCGATGGACAAAATCCAAAGAAAATTTTTCTATAATAAGCCGCCGTATACGGGCTCGTCTTCGAAGTCAAAAAAGCCACAGCGCTCGACCGATAATTGTCACCGCTTTTGGTTATATCAACGAAATTATCAAAAATCCGCAAAAAAGTCGAAAAGTCAAGCTTAATTCTCAAATCGATCACGAGCATTTCATAAAAATGTTGTAGATTCACTCATAGGGAAAGTTCCGTCT
>CAZDEI010000261.1:0-1718 GCA_964504325.1 uncultured Eubacteriales bacterium
GCAACGGAGCCCTTTACGACTACGGCTATTATCTATATCATCCGGGCGATGCCATCCGACCTGTTATCAGACTTACGGTCGGCGAATGAGCCCGAGCACGGCCGCCTGATATTTTTTGTTTAGGCTCACTCACTTCGGTCAATAATCCGATCGAAGGGAAGTGCGATAATGAAAAAGGTAAGGGCTTTGTTCTGCAAAAAAAGACTGCTTGTATCGCTTGCCGTGGGACTCACGGCGGCAATGCTGTGTGCAATGATACCTTTCGGGGTTAAGTGCGAGGAGATAAGGGGCAGCGTGCTCAGGCTTCATATAATAGCAGCCTCGGATTCAAAGCGAGATCAGGAGCTTAAGCTTATGGTCAGAGACAGATTGCTCGAATGCTCCGACACGCTGCTTGAGGACTCGGATACTCTTGAGGCAGCAATAGCCTCGGCAAGAGAGGGCAGTGAACAGCTCAAATCGGCTGCAGAGGCCGTGCTCAGAGAAAACGGCTGTGAGGCCTCGGTGAGCGTATCGGTCGGCAAGGCGTGGTTTAATACAAGGGAGTATGAGGATTTCACTCTGCCTGCCGGAGAATATGAGGCGCTGCGGGTTGTAATAGGTGAGGGGCAGGGCAAAAATTGGTGGTGCGTTATGTTTCCAGCCGTTTGTCTGCCTGCGGCAGCCGCAGAGATTGACGATGCTCTGGATGAGGACGGAGCGCGGATAGTACATGGGAAAACGGTGTACAGGCCCGCCTTCGGAATAGTCGAATTATATGAACGAATCAAAAAATTCCTTATTGAATAAAAAAAGACTTGCATTATTGCTCTTACCGTGGTAAGATATATGGTGCTCAAATATCAAAATAACGGAAGGGGTGGCAATGATGAAGGAAGGAATTCATCCGGAGTATAAGACCGTGACCGTAAAGTGCGCTTGCGGTGCTGAGTACGAGACCAGATCGACCAAAGATAATATCCGCTTGGATATTTGTTCAAAGTGTCATCCGTTTTTCACCGGCAGACAGAAATTCGTTGATGCCGGAGGCCGTGTAGATCGCTTCAACAAGCGTTTCGGCATTGAAAAGAAGTAATTTCAGCAAATTAACCGCAGTCAAGAGCTCTTGGCTGCGGTTGCTTTTTCTGCGGAGGAGATGACCCGATGCCCGATTTTCTCGTTCCCGACGGACGGGGAACTGCCGAGATAACCGAAAAAAAGTCAAAATTCATAGCCTTTGCCTTCCCTGCTTCAAGCGAGGAGGAGGTTGGCGAGCTGCTCTCCGAGCTGAGAAAAAGGTATTGGGATGCAAGGCATATAGTTTATGCCTATACCCTGCCCGACGGGGTCTCGCGCTCCTCGGATGACGGGGAGCCTCACGGCACGGCGGGCAAGCCGCTGCTGACCGTTTTGACGGTCGGCTGTGTGCGCGGCTGTCTGCTTGTAGTGGTTCGCTATTTCGGCGGAGTTCTTCTCGGAACGGGCGGCCTTGTACGGGCCTACGGGGAAGCCGGAAGGCTTGCTCTCGAAAACGCGGGACTTGCGCGGCTGACCGAGCTTGTCTCTCTGTCGGTCGAATGCGGCTATGAGGATTACGGGCGTCTTTCCGAGCTTTGCACAGCCGAGGGTGCATCCGAGCTTGTCGCGGAATTCGCCGAAAGGGTCGGAATATCCTTCCTTTTGCCCGAGGAATCACTGCCCGAATTCGAAAAAAAGCTGACGAATGCCTTCTGCGGAGG
>CAZDEI010000262.1:0-1714 GCA_964504325.1 uncultured Eubacteriales bacterium
AAGCTATCATATAAGGCTGCAAAACGGCGATAAGGTCTGCCACATACTTGTTTTGGAAATAGACGATTATCCGCCGAATGCCTTTTATTCCGAGGAGCGCCTGCGGTGGATCGATAACGAGCTCTCCCGACTTACCGCCGAGGAGCCGAGCTCCTTTATATTTGTCGGAGCACATTCACCCATAAAGGAAAGCGGTGTTTTCGGAACTGATATGAGGCTTGATCTTTCTGCCGATTGGGCAAAATCCACCGTCGGCGGAATACATGAGGTCTTGAAAAAATATCCGCAGGTGGTATTCTTCAGCGGACATACGCATTATGCCGATCTCTTGGAGAGCACGATCATGTGTCGCGATTATACTGCGGTAAATGTGCCCTCCTCGTCGTATGCGAGTCTTTGGGGAGGCTCCTCTCCCTTTATTGACGACGGCAGCACAGGCGCGGTCGGAGGCATGGCACTCTATCTTGAGGTGAATTCGAGCGGTGACCTCAGAATCAGACGTGCTTTGCTCGGCTCCTCAAGCGTCGCGACCGAGAACGGCGTAACGACCGCAGAAGTCCCGAATCCAAATCCCCCTACGGCCGAAATGTTCCCGACAATATATACCCTCAGGCTGAATTCCTGCCGATATGTTGACGGCAGCGTTGCGCTTTACGGGGCGCCGTGGTGCATAGCTGCACCCAAGGCCGATAAGAGTCATCTGCTGCCACTCTCCGACGAAAGAGGAAAAACGGCACCGCCCGCTTTTTCCGAGGACTCGAGGGCAGAGCTTCGTAAGGAGTATGATTCCGACGGAAACGAACGCCTTTTGCTCGGCTTTCCCGCGGCAGTCTCAAGCGTTTTCGTTCATCATTATGTGATAAGGGTAACCTCGGAGGGAAGTGCTCCCAGGGAGTATTGGGCGGTCGGAAATTGGTGCGGAGTGACAACGGGAGTCGAGGACGGTACCTCCCATTTGGATGCCGCCCGTTACAGATATCTTCTCCCGGCCGATTGCTTTGCCGAGCATTGCCGTGTTACCGTGACGCCGATCGATGAATATGCCAAGCTCGGAAGCTCTCTTGTTGCCGAGCTTTGACGGTCGCTTAGCCGAAATCGACATAATTTTCGCAAAAATATGATATAATAAATAAAAAAACGAGGTGCTTTCATGAAAAAGATTATCTGTAAGAGGGAATATAATACCGAAACGGCCGAGCTTGTCAAAAAGAAGACCGTGAGCTTTTACGGTGACCCCGCAGGCTATGAGGAGACTCTTTACAGAACCGAGGGCGGACTGTATTTCCTTTATGTTAACGGCGGCAGCGAATCGCCCTACAAGACCGAAAACATCAAGTCGGCATCAAAGGCAAAGGCGGAGCTGTGGCTTGAGAAAAACAAATAAGCTTCTTCGGCAGACGGCGGTGAAAAACACAAGTGCGAATTTCGCTCTGTGACGATTCAAACCGAAAAAGCAAGAATCGTGGTAAGCGTCTGAAAAAACGCAGCGGCAAAAATCGCCAATATTTAAATTTCATAAAGAAATCGGTGTAACCCCGTCATTTCGAGGCTACACCGATTTTTTTGAAATAATTCCGTATTCACTATCATGAGCATTCGGGCAAATAATAGCATTGTGTGATGTTGATAAAACAAGAAAAGCAGGATAAACCCCGTGTTTATCCTGCTTTTGCTGGTGCGGATGTTCATAAGGAATTTAGTGAAAATCAAGTAT
>CAZDEI010000263.1:0-1691 GCA_964504325.1 uncultured Eubacteriales bacterium
GAATTTCTTTTTTCGGCAAACCCGGGTCAGGAGCCGAGGCCGCTGATAAAAATTGCCTCGGGCGGTGAGCTTTCGAGAATAATGCTTGCCGTAAAGAGCGTTTTGTCGGGCTCGGACAGTGTCGGAACTGCAATATTCGACGAGATAGACACCGGCATAAGCGGTGCGGCAGCAGAGCGTGTCGGCGCCAAGCTCAAGGCAATTTCCTCGGGGCGTCAGGTTGTTTGTGTAACCCATCTTGCACAGATAGCCGCAAAGGCCGATTCGCATTTTCTTATCAGAAAGCAGGTTGAGGGTGACAGCACCGAGACGATTGTCACACCTCTTGACCGCGAGCAGCGTGTGCTTGAGGTATCACGCATAATATCGGGCGGTGAGCCTACGGAGGCAGTGCTCAAGGCAGCCTCCGAGCTTATCGACCGCGGATAAAGGTAAGGAAAACAAAATGAACAGTGAAATTAAAAGACCTTTCAAGTCCGTAACCCTCAGCTATGATGACGGTGTTACACAGGATATCAGGCTTATAGAGCTGCTGAATAAATACGGACTCAAATGCACCTTCAACTTAAATTCCGCGCTTTTGGGTCAAAAGGGGATGCTTCCGCGAGAGGGACTCAGGATAGCACATTACAAAATACATCCCGACGATGTGAAATATGTTTATGAGGGACACGAGATTGCCTCACACACTCTCACGCATCCGAATCTGTCAGAGCTCGGTAAGCTTGAGGTTATAAGGCAGGTAGAGGAGGACAGGCTTCGTCTTTCCGAGCTTGCGGGCTATGAGGTCGTGGGAATGGCTTATCCCGGCGGCTTCTGCGATGACCGCGTCTCCGAGATAATCCGTGACTGCACGGGAATTAAGTACAGTCGAACTGTCAATTGCGTTGACAGCCTCGAGCCGCAGAAAAATCTGCTGTGCTTTAACCCGAATGTTTACCATCTGGATTTTGACCGGCTTATGGATTTCGGTCGCCGCTTTGTCGAGCTCAAGGCTGACAGACCGCAGAATCTTTATGTTTGGGGTCATGCCTATGAGATGGATTACAAGCCGGATTATTGGATAAGGCTTGAAGCATTTTTTGAGCTTATTTCGGGTCACGACGATATTTTTTACGGCACCAATAGGGAGGTGCTTCTGTAAATTTTACCGCGTGACGAGACGGGTACTTTACTTGGCTGAGGTCAAGTGCTATAATGCTAAATATTACCGATTAATTACGGCACTGCAACGGAGGAACAAATGGATAATTTTACCGAACAGCTTGTTAAAATCAAATTCGGAACGGCAAGGATAATCGCAACGGTTGTGACATATCTTTTCGGAGTCGTGGCTTCGGCGCTTCTGTTTTGGATATCCTTTATCATCGGCTTTCCCGCCCTCGGCTTTCTCGCAGTATGCGGAATAATGTTTGTTTCGTGGCGCTCTGCGGGACAGTTCAGGCTCGAATATGAGTATTCGGTTACCAACGGCGAGTTTGATATCGACAGCATTGTCAATGAGAGAAAGCGTCAGCGCAGTATAAGCTTCAGCTGTGCCGATATAGAAAGCATGAAAAAGTACACAAAGGGTGAGCCGGTGCCTGAGAGCATCGGTACGAAAATCTTCGCCTGCACGCCTGATGAGGATTCCTATTCTCTTATCGTGAAAAAGAAGGACGGCTCCCGCGCCTATATAGTAATTTCTCCGA
>CAZDEI010000264.1:0-1684 GCA_964504325.1 uncultured Eubacteriales bacterium
ATGCAGTGCATATATAAGCAATGCATGTCTGCCGACGACGGAAAAGAAGGGAATCCGCTTTTTTATAAAAAATTCGGGCAGCACTCCGCCGCAGCTTCTTGCGACAAAGGCACCGCAAAGAAATATAAAGCCCCACGGAAGCAGCGGAAAATAATCACCCGCGGCATAACGGGAATTCACAAATCCCAAAAAGAAAAGTCGATTTCCGTCGGTAAGCGTTGACGGGATATCCACAGAGAGCGTTCCGATGCCGAGGCTGCCGTAGGGTATATTATAGCAGAGCACGAAAAGCAGCAGTGCCACCGCCATGGGATATACGAATTTCGGAGACGGTGCGCGGCTGCTGCTCTTTTTGCGCGTAACGACCTCAAACAAACCGAAGAGCAAAAGGCATGACGCAAGCAGATGCAAAATCCCGAAGGTAATCAAATCTCCCCGCTCGATATAGCCCAGGCGGCTCATCACATAGGTGACGGCCGTGACACAGGCGGCAACAACGGCAAGCTTTGCCCCACGCAGTAGGTTCGAATGAGAGTAGACCGTGCAAAAGCCGCAAAGCAATATAAAGGTCGAGGCAAAAAGCGGCTCGACGGGCATAAAAAATTCGAAGAGCTTACCGCAAGGGTCAATGCCGAAGGTATACCAGCCAAGGCAAAAGCCGTGATAAGCGACCATGCAAAGCACCATAAAGCCGCGAAGCTCGTCCAAAAAGGCGTACCGCGGACGGATAGGGCCGTTAGCGGAGCTGCTTATGCTATCAGACATATCAGTACCTGCGGAAGCTTCCGATGACCTTTCCGAGAATTTCGATGTGCTCGGCACGAATCGGGCTGAAATCGGGATTTTCCGGCATAAGCACCGGAGCACCGTTTTCGAATTCAAGCCTTTTCACCGTAGCCTCATCCTCTATGAGTGCCACAACAATATCGCCTGCGCGACTGCACGAATCCTTATCCGCGACGATTATATCGCCGTCGAGAATTCCCGCATCACGCATGCTGAGGCCCGAGACCTTTAGTGCAAAAACGCTCTCACTTTCCTCGGCAGAAACGGGATACGGAATATAATCCTCAATCTGCTCGACGGCAAGTATCGGAAGGCCTGCCGTGACCTTTCCGATGAGCGGAACCTGAGAGGAGGCCTTCACGCCCTCTATTCTTATTGCCCTTGAGGAATGAGGATCTCTTGAAATATATCCGTCCTCCTCAAGCTTTCCGAGTATTGCATGAACCGTAGAGGTGGATTTAATACCGCAGGCCGCGGAAATTTCGCGGACGGTCGGCGGCACCGAATCGCTCATACGCTGAACAAGAAATTTAAACACCTTAGTCTGTTTTTCATTTAGCTCCGAACGGTACATATTATGACACTCCTTCGGCTGATTTCGGCGAAAATGCTCTGTCGAACATTTATTCTATATCAGTATACCACGGTTTATGCATAACTTCAAGAAAAAGCTTTAATGATCTTGTAACTAAAAAAAGCCCGACGGCTTGCTGCCGTCGGGCGATAAAGGACTTAAGACAGATTACTTAAGCTCAACAGAAGCGCCAACCTCGGTGAGCTTTGCCTTCATAGCTTCAGCGTCATCCTTGGAAACAGCTTCCTTAAGGGTCTTGGGAGCGCCGTCTACGAGAGCCTTTGCCTCAGCAAGACCGAGACCGGTGATCTCACGAACAGCCTT
>CAZDEI010000265.1:0-1665 GCA_964504325.1 uncultured Eubacteriales bacterium
GGCATTTCCCATACCGAGGAAAACGGGGTTATCTCCTTTTCACTTAAGGAAAACGGCAGTTTTGTGCTTGAATGTGACAGCTATCATAACAGTCTTTACATTTTCAATTCAAGGCCTATAAGTGCACCTGCTCCCGAGAGTGTGACCTATTATTTTGAGCCCGGAATTCACTTTCCCGGCAAGCTCATCCTGAAAAGCAACGAAAGCGTTTATATAGACAGGGATGCGCTTGTATACGGCTGCATATATGCGGAAAATGCCGAAAATATTCGAATCTTCGGAAACGGAATCCTTGACGATTCTCATGAGGAGCGCACGGGAAATTACTGCTATGAGAGCTTTACGAACGGAAATATGCGCTTCTACGACTGCAAGGGCGTTTCGGTAGAGGGCGTAGGAATGATGAATTCGGCACAGTGGTGCTTTTCCGTCTTCGGCTGTCTTGACTTCGATATAAGAGATATCAAGATATTCGGTCAGTGGAGGTACAACTGCGACGGTATCGACATTGTCAACTCCCAGCGTATTTGTATTCGGGACTCATTTATTCATTCCTTTGACGACACAATAAGCATAAAGGGCGTGGACAGGCACTGCCTGACCGATTGCAGGGACATACATGTCGATGGCTGTACGCTTTGGTGCGATTGGGGCAGATGCTGTGAGGTCGGTGTTGAAACGGCCTGTCGTGAATACAGGGATATCAGCTTCAGAAATTGCGATATACTCAGGGGTGGCTGTGTTGCCCTTGATATTGCCGACGGCGACTGCGCGGAAATGTTCGACATCGTCTTTGAAAATATTAACATCGAATACAATTCCTTTGACACCGTCGAGGTGTATCAGGGCAGTGACGATATGAAATACGGCGCCGAGGACACCATGGCGGTTCCGGTTCTGTTCCGTGCCTCGAACAGGGAGTGGCGCTCTCCCGAAAACATCCTGCAATGGGGTCTTCCGCCGCTTTCGGATGCACTTGTGCTTGACGGAATAGCTTCCTGCAGCATACATGATATCACCGTTAGAAACATTCGCGTGTATTATGACGAGGGGCTTCCACTTGTTGACGGCGAGCCCGATATCAAAATCGAAATTTTCAACGAGCCGGGCACCGACGAATTTTACAGCATCAGCATCTCCGACATCATGGTAAACGGCAGGCCGATTCCTCTTGCCGATAAGGAGTCTTAAGCATGGCCGATTATAAGAATATCGAAATAAATACCGTTCGAGCCGACAATCAGCTGCGTGACTGCGGGCATATCAGATTTTTTCATACCGAGGGACGGGGCAAGAGAATAATGCTTGTCGGAAATTCCATGACACTTCACGGACCGAATGCGGACATAGGCTGGTGCTTTGATCACGGCATGGCTGCCTCTGCGCCCGAAAAGGATTATGCTCACCGACTTATGGCCTCGGTGCTTGAAATCGCAGCGGATGCAAGCTTTTGCATTTGTCAGGCCTCGACCTGGGAAATGAGCTATAAAAGGGGCGGACAAATGCTTTCCGATTTTGAGGCTGCACGCCGCTTTGCGCCCGATATTATAGTTATGAGAATTGTCGAAAATTGTCCTATGGCCGATTTTGAGCCGCAGCTTTTCAAAGACGAGCTCGACAAGCTTCTGCGCTATTTGGATATGAAGGGCACGGCAGAGCTGATAC
>CAZDEI010000266.1:0-1654 GCA_964504325.1 uncultured Eubacteriales bacterium
CCCTTATGGCTGCGGGTGTTCCGATAAAGGCTCCCGTTGCGGGTATATCCTGCGGTCTTATCACCGACGATGACGGCTCCTTCATGACCATGGTCGATATTCAGGGTCTTGAGGACTTCTACGGCGATATGGACTTTAAGGTTGCCGGCACCAAGGAGGGTATCACCGCAATCCAGATGGATCTTAAGGTGCACGGACTTACTCCCGAAATAATCAAGGAGGCTCTCGAAAAGACTCACAAGGCAAGAAATTATATCCTTGATGAGATAATGCTTCCCGTTATTTCTCAGCCCCGTGAGGAGCTCTCCAAGTACGCTCCCAAGATGCTCACCACCACCATTTCTCCCGATAAGATCGGCGATGTTATCGGTAAGCAGGGTAAGGTGATTCAGTCAATTCAGGAGCAGTGCGAGTGCGATATCTCCATTGACGATGACGGACATGTATATGTTTCCGGCCTCGATATTGATAAGTGCAGACAGGCTGTCGGCATTGTCGAGACCATTGCCAACGACCCCGAGATCGGCGCAATCTATAAGGGCAAGGTCACAAGACTTATGACCTTCGGTGCCTTTGTTGAGATCGCTCCCGGCAAGGAGGGACTTGTTCATATCTCCAAGCTTGATGTAAAGCGTGTCGAGAGGGTAGAGGATGTTGTCAGTGTCGGTGACGAGGTTATCGTTAAGGTAACCGAGATCGACGACCAGGGCAGACTTAACCTCTCCAGAAGAGACGCTCTTGTAGAGGTTGAGGGCGCCGTTGTCGAGGCGGGTGCAGACGAGGAGCAGCCTCGCCGTCCCCGTCCTGAGCACGGTGACCGCAAGGGCTTCCGTAAGCCCAGAAGATAAGCAATAAGGCTTTCACCCGAGCTCTCACCACGGGAGAGCTCGGGTGCTTTTTGCTTTTGTGACGGAAAAGAGCTGTATCGGCACCGCTTTTTTGCTTTGTCGTGAAGGGCTGCCGACTTATGCCATCGATGGGGAAAAGTGCGGAAATGAGGGAGCGGGTCGGCTCGATTTATCGCTTTAAAGTGTCAAATATGCACAATTCTTGAATAATCATACAGTATAAAGTTTTCTTTTTTGACAAAAATGACAAAACGCCCTTGACAAAAGGCGCCGCAAGGCATATAATTCAGTATCATAAAACCTGAGGGGAGAGAAACAAGATGCACAGCTTCTTCGAAAAGCGAACTTCATCTGCAGCCGCGTCTTGTAATGCCCCGGCTTCCTTCTCCTGCGCTCATATTGCTTTTACCGTAGCTATGGCTCTTTCCGCCATAGCTCTTTTTGTAATTTCTTCCCTTCGACTTATGGGCATAATTATATTTTTTGCCATAATTATTGCCATAATTCGACTCGCCGTTATTTTCAAAAGTGAATATGCAAATCGGAAGTTGCAGCTTGTGTAAAATCGTTCACCGAGTATTCGGAGCTTTGCAATTTCGCAAAGCTCCTTTTTAATTGTCAATTTTCCTTGAGTATATTTCAGCCACGAAGGCTGTCAATATAAAAACTTTCAAGTGAGGTAATAAAAATGAAAAAGCATTTTAAGTTTGCCGCTGCCGTGACAGCGGTCGCAATGATGGCAGCCTGCTTTGCCGGCTGCGGCGGAAACGAAAACGGAAGCGCTTATTATATCGGCTGTACCGGTC
>CAZDEI010000267.1:0-1645 GCA_964504325.1 uncultured Eubacteriales bacterium
GCTATCATCATTCCGCCCCAGCCGAAGAGTGAGGTGACCAGGGCACCTCCGTAGGTTGAAAGAGCTGAGCCGACATAGGTTGAGGAATTAATTATTCCGGCAATCGAAGAGGATCTGCCGTATTTTTCGTAATTCTGCACGGCCATGCAGGTGAAAAGAACGTTTATACCGTGGGTTGCTCCGTTTATCAGTGTAAGCAGAACCACCGACAGCGCCGAGCTCGTATCAAAGGAAAAGCAGAGAATTATGTTTCCCGCAACGCAGACTGCAAAGAAAACCGCAGCACAGAGAGAGACATTCGTGATCCAATGTCGGTATATATATGAGGTTACGGCAGATATAAGTATTCCGAAAATCGGCAGAGCAACACCTGTAAGTATCGAAATGCTCGAGGAAACATCGAATTGCTCGGAAATATAGGTAGGCATCCAGGTTGTGATTCCGTCGCGAAGCAGACCCTGAGCAGCAACCGCAAGCATGATTATAATAAGAAAAGCAATGGCGGCAATCGGCATTTTTGTCTTTTCGGGAACGGCTTTGCTTTCGGGAGTGATATCCTGAGCAATGATCGGCACCGAAAGTCTTTTGAAAAGGAAGAGCCATACAAAGGCCATGAGCAGCGCCGCTCCTCCGCAGAAATAGAATATTGCTCGCCAGCCTCCGACAGAAATCGACACCGGAGCAAGGAGATAAATCAATATGGTACCGATATTTCCTCCCCAACCGACATACACTATCTTTTTGCGATATTCCTCACCCGACAGTCGACCGATTAATATCTTTACAATCGGCGGCCACATTAAGGCCTGTGCGAAGCCGTTGATGCTCCAAAGAATCGTCAACAGAACGGTGCTGCTGACGGCAGGTACTGCAAAATTCATTGAAGAGGTGAGCAAAAGTCCGGAGAAAATAACAAGCTCCGGCTTGAATTTGTCACCGAGAAGGCCGCTTATGATCTGACCGACCCCGTAGGTTATAAACAGACCCGTGAGCGCGGCCGAGGCTGCGGTTTTTGTATACCCCTCGGCGGCAATCATTTCCACAAGCACGGCACTGTAATTCAGTCTTGTGATATAGCTTGCAAAATACACGGCGGCGCAGAGATAAACCAAAAGATTTCTTCTTTTGGCCAATTTATTCGCATCCGTGAACAGCTCAGTAGACATTATTTTTCACATTCCCTCCGGCGGCTGTTCTGTTCAGCCGTAATTTATAGGACTGAATGATTGTAGCACAGTGGATGGAATAATTCAAGCCCCGAATTCAGCTCACAGACGACTCTCGTTGGGCAAGACTGTACTGTCTTCCGGTGTAATCTATGGCGTAATTATCACGCAGCAGCATATCCTCAATAAGCACAAAGGTATAGCCTCGGGCAATCAGCTGCTCCAAAATATACGGCAGGGCCTCGGGCGTATGCTTAGCATCGTTGTGAAACAGAATAATACTCCCATCCTTTACCTTTTTCATTACATTTTCAATGATTGACTGCACAGTTGCCTGCTCCATCCAATCCTTCGAATCGACATCCCACTGAACGGCCGTCATGCCGAGCTCCTCCACGGAATTTATCACCTTGTTATCGTAATCACCGTAGGGACAGCGATGGAGAGTCGGTCGCTTTCCCGTTATTGCGGATATTTTG
>CAZDEI010000268.1:0-1628 GCA_964504325.1 uncultured Eubacteriales bacterium
ATATCAAGGCTGTCGCTGACCGGATAGAGCTTAAGCTCTCTTTCAAGGCCGGCAATTTTCATTTTATAGGTTCCGTTATCCATTTTCCATTCTCCCCCGCGGTGCCGACGGCACCGATTAATTTGCGTTACTGCGGTGCTGCCGTCAGCCCGGAGGCCATGCAAGCAGTCGTCCGCCGAGCATGTGAAAGTGCAGATGTCCGACGGTTTGACCGCCGTCACTGCCGCAGTTATTTACCAAGCGATAGCCGTTATCAAGCCCGTTTTCACGCGCTATCACGGCGGCCGCCTCGAATATTTTCGCAACATATGAGCTGTTTTCGGAATTAATATCGTTGCAGGAGGCCAAATGCAGCTTCGGCACTATGATCGCATGAAAGGGAGCCTGCGGATCTATATCCTTAAAAGCATACACCCACTCATCCTCATATATGCGGCTGCTCGGTATCTCACCTGCGATTATTTTACAAAAAAGGCAATCATTCAATTTAATTCACCTCTATTTGATAAGCGCCTCAACGATAGAAGGAACCTCGGCAAGTGCTGCGGAAACCCTGGAGGCATCCTTGCCGCCCGCCATGGCACTGTCGGGCTTGCCTCCGCCGTTTCCTCCCGTCAGCCTGGCAACCTCACGGACAATGCTTCCCGCATGGGCGCCTGCGCTCACCGCCGTGGCACCGCAGGCCGCACAGAAGGTCACCTTTCCGCCGTTTTCGGAGGCGAGGACAATAACCGTATCGGGCTCGGACGACTTGATGCTGTCTGTCATTTTGCGAAGCTCATCGGGAGCCGTTCCGTTCATTTCGGCACAGGCCACACGAAGTGCTCCGACCGAGACAGCGGTCTTCATTATCTCGGAAAGCCTGCCGTTTGCAAGTCTTGCATTGAGGGATTCAAGCACCCTGCGGCTTTCCTTAACCTCGGCGAGCAGAGTCTCACAGCGCTTTCCGAGCTCCGAGGTGCTGTTAAGCTTGAGCACGGAGGCGGCATGAGAAAGCTCCCCGTTAAGTCCGTTGATGTATTTCAGCACGCCCTCACCCGTGACGGCCTCGATTCTTCTTACGCCTGCCGCAACGGAGGATTCCGAAAGGAGCTTAAACAGACCGATTTCGGAGGTGCTGCGAACATGGGTTCCTCCGCAAAGCTCGACCGATCTGCCGGGAACATTTACAACCCTTACCACGCTGCCGTATTTTTCGCCGAAGAGCGCCATGGCTCCCATTGCCTTTGCCTCATCGATCGGCATTTCACGGTTTTCGACAGCTATCGACGACAGAACGGCGTCGTTCACAAGCTCCTCGACCCTTGCGAGCTCCTCTGCGCTCAGTGCCGAGAAATGAGTAAAGTCGAACCTTACCGAGCTTTCGGTAACCGACTGGCCCGCCTGCTCAACATGGGTTCCGAGCACCGAGCGGAGCGCCGCCTGAAGCAGATGCGCGGCGGTATGGTTTCTTCTGATCGCGGCTCTGCGTCGTGAGTTTATCTGCGCACTTACCGAGGCGCCTACCGAGACCTCTCCCTCGAGCACCTCGGCGTTATGCACGAAGACTCCGGAGGCGGTCTTTTGGGTATCGTTCACAGACAGCCTGAAGCCGCTTCCGACGATTTCGCCCGTATCTCCCGCCTGTC
>CAZDEI010000269.1:0-1627 GCA_964504325.1 uncultured Eubacteriales bacterium
GATAATGATAGACGGAACGGGAATGTGCGGCGGCTGCCGTGTCACCGTGGGCGGCAAGACCAAGTTTGCCTGCGTTGACGGCCCCGATTTCGACGGGCATCAGGTGGATTTCGACAGTCTTATGAAGAGAAATGCCTTTTACCGTGAGCAGGAAGCGGTCGCAAGAGAAAAGAACTGCCGTTTGATGAGGTGTGAGAGCAATGGCTGATATGTCACTTAAAAAAACTCCTGTTCGTGAGCAGAGCCCCGAGCAGCGTGTAACAAATTTCGATGAGGTATGCATGGGCTATACCGAGGAGGAGGCCGTCGGAGAGGCAGCTCGTTGCCTCGGCTGTAAAAACCGTCCCTGCACCGCCGGCTGTCCGGTTGGAATCAGAATACCCGACTTTATAGAAAAGGTAAAAGAAAGGGATTTTGATGCCGCCTATAGAATCATTTCCGAGTCCTCCTCACTTCCTGCCGTTTGCGGCAGAGTCTGCCCGCAGGAGAATCAGTGCGAGGGCAAATGCGTTCGCGGAATAAAGGGCGAGCCGGTCGCAATAGGCCGACTTGAAAGATTCGTTGCCGACAGGCATATGGCAAGCGGTGCCGCCGCAGAGGCTCCGAGCGAGAGCAACGGAATCAGAGTGGCAGTGGTCGGAGCAGGTCCCTCGGGACTCACCTGTGCAGGCGAGCTTGCGCGGCTCGGCTACTCGGTAACCGTGTTTGAGGCCTTTCATACGGCAGGCGGCGTTCTCGTCTACGGAATTCCCGAATTCCGTCTTCCGAAAAGCATTGTCGCAAAAGAAATAGAGCAGCTTAAGAGCCTCGGTGTCGAAATAATGACCGACATGGTCATAGGCAAGGTGCTGTCGGTTGATGAGCTGATCGAAAGGGGCTATAAGGCCGTGTTTATCGGCTCGGGCGCAGGTCTTCACGCCTTCCTCGGTATAGAGGGAGAGGACAGCGTCGGCGTTTATTCGGCAAACGAATTCCTCACGAGAATTAATCTTATGAAGGCATATCGCGACGAATACGATACGCCGATACACAGAGCACGGTCGATAGCAATATGCGGCGGCGGAAATGTCGCAATGGATGCCGCCCGCTGTGCAAAGCGTCTCGGCGCCGAGCATGTATATATAGTTTACCGCCGTTCGCTTGAGGAAATGCCTGCCCGTCGTGAGGAGGTGCACCATGCCATGGAGGAGGGCATAGAATTTAAGCTTCTGTGCAATCCGAAGAGAATCCTCGCCGATGAAAACGGCGTGATCAACGGAATGGAGTGTATTGAAATGGAGCTCGGCGAGCCGGACGCCTCCGGCAGGTGCAGGCCGGTTCCGAGGGCCGGCTCGGAATTTATTCTTCCCGTGGATGCGGCTGTTATGGCGGTCGGCACCACGCCGAACCCCCTTATCAGAAGCACCACTGAGGGAATAGAGGCCGACAGACGCGGTTGTCTTATTGTCAATGAGGAGCTCATGACTACCAAGCAGGGTGTTTACGCGGGAGGCGATGCCGTTACGGGTGCCGCAACGGTAATACTCGCAATGGGTGCGGGAAAGCAGGCTGCAGCCTCTATACACAAATATCTCGGAGAAAACGCTTAAATAAAATACTTAAATAAAACAAAAGCGCCGTGTCGCTC
>CAZDEI010000270.1:0-1613 GCA_964504325.1 uncultured Eubacteriales bacterium
GGATTTGGCCGCAGAGCAGAATGCAAGAACAACCTATGATAATATATTGCGCTTCTGCACCGACGAGCCTGATGTGCGGGATGCAATCAGATTCTTGAGACAGCGTGAGATAGTGCACTATCAGCGCTTCGGCGAGGGACTTCGTCTTGTTCAGGAAAGGCTTGATTCCAAAAACTTTTATGCCTTTAACCCTGCATTTGACAAGGGTGGAGATAAAAGAAAGCGCTGAATGCACTTTTTTTGTCGAAATTCAGCCGATTTCGAAGGCTGAAACAGCAGAAATACCGAGAAGGTCTTCCTCAAAGCCTCCTCGGTATTTTCGTTTTTGCAATAATAATATTAAGGGATATTACCGTAAAAACAGCCGATAATAATAGCGGTGATATTATGAAGCTGTGCAAAAAGGATTGTCCGTTTCAGTCGGACGGAATCTGCTACCGTGAAAAAATATGTCCGTCAGGCAACGGCTCGTCAAAATGTGTTGCTTTTTTGAGAAGATCAAAAAACGGCGGCAATGGCTTCAGCTATGTTTTTACAAAAAACAAGCTCGGTTGAGCCGAAGCTCTTGCCCTTAAGCTGTGGATAGGCTGCAGAGGGCAGAATGACGCGCTTGAAGCCGAGTCGGGCTATCTCATTCAAGCGGGAGGCAGCTCTTGAAACGCCGCGCAGCTCGCCCGAAAGACCAATCTCGCCGAAAACGGCGGTATCATCGGGAATCGGTCTGTCCTTGAGTCCTGAGACAAGAGAAAGTGCAACGGCAAGATCGGCTGCAGGCTCATCAAGCCTGAGACCGCCGACAACATTAAGATAAACATCAAGATTCGCGAAAAAGAAGCCCCGTCTCTTTTCAAGCACCGCAAGCAGAAGGTTCATTCTGTTGTAATCAAAGCCGGTTGACATTCTTCTGGCATTTCCGAAGCCGCTTGAGCTTACAAGTGCCTGAATTTCTGTGAGAATCGGTCTGGTTCCCTCCATCGTGCAGCAAATGCAATTGCCCGAAACTCCGTGTGCTCTTCCGGAAATCAGTGCCGAGGAGGGGTTGACAACCTCTGTAAGTCCCGTATCGTCCATTTCGAAAATGCCGATTTCGTTAGTAGAGCCATAACGGTTTTTAACGGCACGAAGCATGCGGTAGGAATAATTTTTATCGCCCTCAAAATAGAGAACTGCATCTACGATGTGCTCCATTACCTTCGGACCGGCTATTGCACCGTCCTTATTCACATGACCGACGAGAATTCCCGGGATTTCGAGCGATTTGCAGGCACGCAGAATTATATTGGTGCACTCTCTTACCTGTGCGACACTTCCCGAGGAGGAATTCAATTCATTCAGGTACATTGTCTGTATCGAATCGATCATAACAAGGTCGGGCTTAATTTCGGATATTTTCTCTCTGATTGCGAGAACATCGGTTTCCGACATCAAAAGAATACCCTCGCCGCTGACCTCAAGCCGCTGTGCACGGAGCTTAAGCTGTCGTACCGATTCCTCACCCGTCACATAGAGTATTTTTTTACCCTGAAGCTTGCCGCAAGCCTGCATAAGCAGGGTCGATTTTCCAATGCCTGGATCACCGCTCAGGAGTATGAGTGAGCCCTTGACAATTCCTC
>CAZDEI010000271.1:0-1605 GCA_964504325.1 uncultured Eubacteriales bacterium
GTAGGTGCCTATAAGACCCAAGGACAGCAGCTCACGCACTGAATATTTTTCGCCGATTTTAAGATTCATGACTGCAAGTCCGGTTCCGAGCAGTGCTTTTTTTACCTCCCTTGTCATTTCGGCAGAGTATGCATCGAGATCCTCGCAGTGCTCGGCTATAACGAGTGAGGACATGACAATATTGAGTGCCGAGATATTAACAGGCTCGCTTCCCTGCTTATCGAAAATAACCTCATCGGTATCATATGTGACAAGCACGGCATTGCCTGCGCTGATTTCAAAGCCGGACGCGGTAAAGGCCGAAGCGCAAAGCACTGAGCTGCCTGTGAGTAATATCGCGAAAAATACAGAAAAAATCTTTTTAAGCATGGAAATTTCCCTCTGTTTATAGTATCATATAATTACGGGCCGAGCCTTCGGCCGAAAAAGCATTCTTTTATTTATTATACCATCTTAAGCGACAAAATAAAAGCAATATTTACAGCGGAGCGAAATATGATATATCTTACCGGTGACCTTCACGGTGACGAAACAAGATTGTACTCAAGACCCTGGTTTAAGCTCAAAAAGGGTGACATTTTGATAATTCTCGGTGACTTCGGCTTTCTCTGGAACGGAAAAAAGAAGGAACGGGATGTTATTGAATGGCTCGGCAAGCGTCCCTATACCGTCTGCTTTTTGGACGGTGCACATGAAAACTTCAATATGCTGAAAAGCTGCAGAATGACTCGCTGGAAGGGCGGAAAGGTTCACCGTGTGAGCGGAAATCTTTATCACCTTTGCAGAGGTCAGATCTTCAATATCGATGGTATCAGCTTTTTCACCTTCGGCGGAGGTGAAAGTGAGGACAGAGACGAGCGAATTGAGGACAAGACCTGGTGGCGCTCCGAGCTTCCCTCGCCCTTTGAAATGAAGGAGGGTGCCATAAATCTCGACGAGGTCGGTCAAAAAGTTGATTATATTTTGACACATGAGCCTCCGTCGCTTGTTAAAAGCTCAATGGCACTTCGAAAGGGCGTTGAGCCCCATTTGGGACGGCTTAATACCTATTTACAGGAAATAGATAACGAATGCAGCTTTTATCATTGGTATTTCGGGGCAATGCACGAGGACAGGCTTGTTACCCCCGCACATACCTGTCTTTTCAAAAAGGTAATAATGCTCGGCTCAAAGGAAAAAATCTGACGGTGTATAAGGCAACTGCTTAGGCGGTTGCCTTTTTTTACGCTCAAAAACAGCAATATTTGTCTATAAAATGTTCTTGATTTTTCTTGAAATTATATCGATGTAATTGTATTATAAAGATAACAGATCGTGCAAAATTTATCCGTAATGGAGTGATTTCCTTGAAAAAGAATTTTGCCGTTATCGGCTACGGCGGTCAGGGCGGCTGGCACACCCGTCAGATACTTGCGAGCGAGGTTGCTTCCCTCGTCGGAATTTATGATATTGATTGCAAAAAGAGCGAGCTTGCCGAGACAAACGGCATTCATGCATATGCCTCCTTTGAAGAGGTGCTCGCCGACAGCAGTGTTGATGCGGTTGTTATTGCCGTTCCCAACGATGTCCACCGTGAGCTTGTCGTTAAGGCGCTTGATGCAGGCA
>CAZDEI010000272.1:0-1595 GCA_964504325.1 uncultured Eubacteriales bacterium
GCTGAAAACTCCCCTTCAATCCATAATAGGCAGTGCGGAGCTTTTGGAAAACGGGCTTGTCAAGCCCGAGGACACGGCAAGATTTATCGGCAATATCCGTAGTGAGGCGAGCAGGCTTGTAACCCTGATAAACGACATTATTCGACTTTCTCAGCTTGACGAAAACGCCGAGCTGCCCACCGAGACCGTAGACCTTTACGAGGAGCTCTGTCAGGTAGCCTCTGCTCTTTCCTCTACCGCCGAGAAGAAGGGGGTCACGCTTTCTGTTAAGGGCGAAAGCTGCAGCATCGAGGGTGTTCGCAGCTATATTTACGAAACCGTTTACAATCTTTGCGATAATGCTATTCGATATAATCGCGAGGGCGGCAGTGTGTCCCTTTCTGTCGAAAAAGAAAACGGCAGAGCGGTGCTGACGGTAAGTGATACCGGTATAGGAATCCCGCCTGAGCATCAGGGCAGAATTTTCGAAAGATTTTACCGTGTGGATAAGAGTCATTCAAAGGAAACAGGCGGTACCGGACTCGGTCTTTCGATAGTAAAGCATGCGGTTGCCTGTCTTGGAGGAGCAGTCTCACTTGACAGCACCGTGGGTGTCGGCACCACCGTAATCGTAACACTGTAGCAGACCCAAAATCCGACCCGCCGACTTAAGCTCGGATATAAAAAAGCACGCTTTTCGGACAGCTCCGTTAAGCGTGCTTTTGCTGTTACAGTGCTTTGAGCCGTTGTACCAGGGCTGCGGCATAGCAGCCCATGCCCTCGGCGTTGGGATGGAGGCTGTCGGCATATAAGCTCTCCGAGTCGGGAACAAGCTCATAGCCGTCCACCGTTGAAAAGCCGTGCTCTCCGGCAAGTGAAGCAATAACGGCTCTGTGCTCCTCAAAATCCCTTTGATGGGCACCGTCAAGATCATATCGCCTGATGGGAGTAATTACGACTATCTTCCTTCCGTTATACGCATTGCCTACAAGCTCAAAAAATGCTTCCACGGTTTTTTTGAAAGCATAAAGGCTGTCATATCGGCCGAAATCGTTGGTTCCGTAAGCACATATAACCGTGTCGGGCTCAAAATCGATTCTTTCAAAGGCTGGAGGATAATAAATTGCTCCGCCTATTCCGCAGTTGACCGCCTCCGCATTTAAAAGGCGTGCCGTTCTGTGAGCGTACGACATGCTGTCATGACCCGAATTCCAGCCCTGCGTAATCGAATCTCCGAGAAGGAGCAGTCTGCGTTCAAATTCGGGTGCAGCTACGCTTGCCCCGTTCTCCAAGGCGACGCCTTGGAGAACCCCCTCGGAATGACACGGAAATATCAGTGTAACCCTGTGCCGACCCTCGGTCGTGGTAAAAGACAATATATTTTTCTCGGACTCAAGCTCCTCTGCGGTCATTCTTACTGCCGAGGCGCCGTCAATAAGCAGCTCAAAGCAGCCTCCCGAGACCTCAAGGGCAACCCGGGATGAGTCTGTATAAAAATCAAGAGTAACGCCTGTTGTCGCCTCTGCACGGGCTCCGAGCACGGAATCGAATGCACGCCATTCCGAAAGCTGTCGGTCGGTAAAGCGCTTAAAGTGAAGACCGTCCTCCCTTGGCTC
>CAZDEI010000273.1:0-1594 GCA_964504325.1 uncultured Eubacteriales bacterium
CAATAGGGATAGTTTTCGTACATATTGAGCACACGCGGAAGGCCTATAACGCCGCGCGTGGCCTCGGCCTCCGAAAGAGGCTCGCATTCGAATATTCGCTTGCGCTTGTATTCGACCATATCGGGTGCCTTTTTTGTACCCGAGCTGTTTCCGAGTCCCTTTTCGCAGCGATTACCTGTGATATGCCTTCTGCTACCCGAAAATTTGTTGACGGTCAGCATGCAGTTGTTCTGACAGCCGCCGCAGCGCACGGTCGAGGAGGTATAGCTGAGGGATATGATTTCGTCGAGAGAAAGCATCGAGGAGGGCTCGCCCTTATAATGCTTCTTTGCGATAAGTGCGGCACCGAAGGCACCCATTATGCCCGAAATATCGGGACAGGTGGCCTCAACGCCCGCTATGCGCTCAAAGGCACGCAGGACAGCCTTGTTGTGAAAGGTTCCGCCCTGAACGACTATATGACTGCCGAGCTCGGCGGCAGAGGAAAGCTTTATAACCTTGTAAAGTGCGTTCTTTATAACCGAATAGGCAAGACCTGCGGAAATATCGGATACCGAGGCGCCCTCCTTCTGCGCCTGCTTGACATTTGAGTTCATGAAGACGGTACAGCGTGTTCCGAGATCGACGGGATTTTCGGCAAAGAGAGCCTCCCTTGCAAAGCCCTCAGCGGTGTAGCCGAGTGAGTTTGCGAAGTTTTCTATAAAGGAGCCGCAGCCCGAGGAGCAGGCCTCGTTCAGCATAATGCTGTCGACGGCACCGTCCTTAAGCTTGATGCACTTCATATCCTGTCCGCCGATATCGAGAACACAGTCAACCTCGGGATCAAAAAAGGAGGCCGCGGTGCAGTGCGCAATGGTTTCAACCTCGCCCTCGTCGAGCGAAAAGGCGGATTTCAAGAGTGCCTCACCGTAGCCGGTTGAGCAGGCGCGTGCGATTTTTGCGGTAGGGGGCAGAAGCTGCTTGAGCTGTGCAATCGCAGATTTTGCCGTTTCTATGGGATTGCCGCTGTTGTTTGCGTAAAACGAGAAGAGAAGCTGACCCTCCTCACCGATAAGCGCGAGCTTTGTGGTGGTTGATCCGGCATCTATTCCCAAAAAGCAACTGCCCGAGTAGTCGGAAATATCCGCCTTGGGAACTATGGCTCGGTCATGACGGGCACAAAATGCTTTGTAGTCCTCATCCCCGTCGAAAAGGGCAGGGAGGCGCGGCATTTCAAAGGTTATTCCTATGCCGTTCGAAAGCCTTTCGGCAAGGGGAGCAAGCTCTATCGCGGCCTCATTTCCGCTTTCGAGAGCGGCACCCATGGCTGCGAAAAGATGTGAATTGTCGGGATCAACCGTGGTTTCGGGTGTGAGCCTTAAGGTGCGTATAAAGGCCTTTTTAAGCTCCGGGAGAAAATGCAGAGGGCCGCCCAGAAAGGCAACACAGCCGCGGATCGGCTTTCCGCAGGCAAGTCCCGAAATGGTCTGATTTACGACAGCCTGAAATATCGAGGCGGCAAGATCGGCCTTTGTCGCACCCTCGTTTATAAGAGGCTGAATGTCGGTTTTCGCAAATACACCGCAGCGTGCGGCAATCGGATATATCTGCTCAT
>CAZDEI010000274.1:0-1524 GCA_964504325.1 uncultured Eubacteriales bacterium
ATATCATATTATACACTGTTGCTTCAAAGACGCTTATGTCGAAGCTTAAAATACAAAAAGGTGGTCGTTTCGTTGTTTACAAGAGATATCGGTATCGATCTCGGAACCTCCAATACATCGGTATGTATAAAGGGAAAGGGTATTATCATGCGTGAGCCCTCGGTCGTCGCCTATGATGTGCGCACCGATGAGGTTAAGGCGGTCGGAAGCGCGGCAAAGGAAATGATCGGAAGAACGCCCGGCTCCATTGTGGCTGTCCGTCCGATCAAAAACGGAGTTATTGCCGACTTTGATGTTACCGCTGCAATGCTCAAGAGATTTATAAAGGATTCACAGAAGGGCTCATTTTTTAACCGTGCCCGTGTGCTTATTACAATTCCCGCGGGTGTTACCGAGGTTGAAAGCAGAGCGGTATACGATGCCGCAAAGCAGGCAGGTGCGACCGAGGTTGACCTTATGGAGGTGCCGGTTGCAGCAGCCCTCGGCGCAGGCCTTGAAATCTCCGATCCCTCGGGCTTTATGATAGTCGATATCGGCGGCGGAACCGCCGAAATAGCCATAATATCTCTCGGTGGCATAGTCACCGCGCAGACGGTAAGAATGGCGGGAGATCAGCTTGATGAAGCGATTACCTCCTATGTCAGGCGCAAGCACAGAATAGCAATAGGTGAGCGTACTGCCGAGGATATAAAGATACAGATAGGCTCTGCGGTACCTTACGATAATGAGGGAAAAATGGAGGTTCGCGGCAGAAATGTCGATGACGGCCTGCCCAAAACCGTAACGCTGACCTCGGGTGAAATCAGAGACGCCCTCCGTCCATCACTCGAAAAGATAACCGATGCCATCAAGAGCGTGCTTGAGAAAACACCTCCCGAGCTTGCCTCGGATATTCTCGATAACGGCATTGTGCTTACCGGCGGTGCCGCCCGTCTTCGCGGTCTTGCGGCCTTTATCTCGCAGGAGACCGAGCTTGTGGTTACTCTTGCCGAGGAGCCTACCGACTGTGCGGTTCTCGGCACACTGAAGCGCCTTGAAAACGGAACGGGCTTTGATTCCTATGTTTTCCGCAGAGGTAAGCAGTACAGATAATTCGGGTTTACATAATCACTCGATGCTTTAACAGATAAAATTAAAAGGGAGAGAAGAGCTTGCGTTTCTTTTTTCGCAGCAGAAAATTTAAGCTGTTGGCTGCGGTGCTTTCCTTGACCGTGATAATTGCGGTCGTGCTTTTTGCCGTCGGTGAGACCGCAATGCCGGGCGGAAGCATCATAGATACCGTTACCGCCCCCTTCAGAGCAGTTGCAAATTGGGCAACCGAGGGAGTGTCGAATATTGTCGGCTCTTTTTCCGACCGTAAGCAGCTTGCAGAGGAAAACAGTCGACTTGAAAGTGAAAATGCGGAGCTTATCTCCGAGCTTCTCGAATACCAAAAGGCTCTTACAGAAAACGAGGAGCTCAAAAAGTATCTTGAGATCAAGGAGCGTAACGGCGATTTTATAATGGAGCCGGCCACGGTCGTTC
>CAZDEI010000275.1:0-1513 GCA_964504325.1 uncultured Eubacteriales bacterium
ATGAATAATGAAGTCGCTTCGCTGATGAATAATGAATAATTGCTTTTATTTCATGAAGTGAATCAATTCCTGCGATTGATTTGCTTTTTTATTTCCAAGCTTTGCACTGCTGTTTATTATGGAAAATCGCACCACGCCTGAGTTCATACACACTCATAGCTCCCTTGTGTAAAGGGAGCTGTCGGCGAAACTGACTGAGGGAGAGCGCGTACGAAGCAAATCGGATTCAAGCAAAAGTCGACGTGAACGATAAAAGTGTTAATAAAGTCATACATAAACAATAAGACCGAACAAATCCTAAAGTCTCGCAGGCTCCTTCCACCGCTAAAGCGGTCCCCCCTCCCTCTCGGAGGGAGGCTTAAGAAGAACTGACGGAGTGAGGCTGGCGGAGGCCTTCGGCAGCTCGACGATATAAAAGGGCTCCCTGAAAAAGACTTACAGCTATATCCCGAGAGAGGGCAGCTGCCCTGCGGCAGTGGCTGTCGACTTCGTTAATGCTCATACCGAGTGTGGCTTTGTCTGTACTCGGTCGGGGTTATGTCGGTATATTCCTTAAAGGCTCTGCAAAAATGGTAAACGCTTGAAAAGCCGCTTTTTTCGGAAATCTCAAGCACACCGGCTCTTGTTTCGGAAAGCAGTGCTTCCGCCAGGGCAATTCTCTGTCCCGTTACATAGCGCTTGGGTGTAACGGAAAGCTCCCTTAAAAACAGCCGCCTCAGCCAGCACTCACTTACACCGAGGCTGTCGGCAATATCGGAAACGCTCAGCTCCGGTCTGCAGAGATTATCCGCTATGTATTTTTTGGCGGGCTCAAGCACACCGAGGCTCTTTCCCTCATTCGAAAGCATACCGAGAATTCCGTAAAAAACACTCATGGAGCGGAGTCTTTCCTCCGGATCGGCAAGGCTCTCCTTAAGCTGCTCATAGGCTCTGAAATAGCTGCTCGGGGACTTTATCGGCACCACCGCAAAGCCCTCGGCGAGCGGCTTTACGCAGCGGAAATTTATAAGCGGAAACTCGCCGTCGAAATGGTCATACAGCGTATAGGTCGCACCCTGCGGCAGAAAAATCGCACAGTCGCGGTCGGAGATATAGCAGCTTCCGTTATGGGTATATGTAATTTTTCCGCGCTTGCAAAAGGAAAGGCCGCAGCATTCTCTGTCAAGCATTGCGATGGTCTTGCCGGCATAGGCAATAATCGTTCTCGCTTCGGTTATTTCCGTTACAAGCAATTCATTTATTCCGTGCACAGTCATCACCGAATTTTATTATATTGATTTTCGCAATCAAAGCAAGCAATTATTCGATAATAGTATCGAAAATGTTAAATCAGTACTGTTTTTTGCATTGAAAAGTCCTCTGTTCGACAATACAATCAAGATATAAAAGTAATTTTAAATAGGAGCTGTTATTATGTCCTTTGAAAACAAGGTTGCGATCTCAACGGGTGCCGCATCGGGCATGGGACTTCTGTTTGCTCGGAATTGGGCGGCGGCAGGAGGCAAGGTCGTAA